>NZ_JBMPPN010000019.1:0-89207 GCF_049340165.1 Undibacterium sp. Xuan67W | reverse complement strand
TGATTACATCGAAGTGTTCTACAATCGCAAACGGCGACATAGTCATTTGAATCAGATGAGTCCCCTAGCTTTCGAGCAACAACAATTTGGAAGTTAAGAGTTGTCTACGAAATTAGGGGAAGTCCAGAGTGAAGTCCTTGCAAGGTCGAGAGTTCGCAGTTTGTGCTGCCCCGATAATCAATTCTTTCGAGATATTGCTCGACCATTAAGTCATTTAGCATGTGATTTCCCGAGAAAAATATCGATTACTGCGTGATGCTGATAAATTTCTATATCCTCGATGCATGGGCAATAAAGCATCTCCCGATAATCGATACCTAGGTATCGATAAGTTAGTTGGAACATTTGCTCAAAGCAAGGAGGTGGCACAAGATCGCAACCAGTAGCAATGACAGAGCCACTCTTATCCCGCAGCTTACGACCCAGACTCTTCTCAATGGTGATTAAATCAGACAGTCGGTCTAAAAACACTTTCATCACGCTACTAGGCGCATACCAATATATAGGCGAAGCCAAGACAATGTGTTCAAACTCTAGGACTTCGTTCATTAAGAGTAAAAAATCGTCATCTCTGTTTTTATGCTCATAGTCATAAGGACTTATTTCATAGTCCGATAAATTGAACAGAGTAGCCGCTGTGTCGTTGGCAACGTAGCTTGCTAATAGATGGGTATTTCCCTGATTGCGGGCGCTACCGAGAATAATGACTGTACGCATATCGGGTTTCCTAATTGAAATTGAAAATCAATGAGAATTAGTGTAAAACCTCAACTTAACTTTAGGTCAAGAGGATTTTATGTCTAAGATTAATCCTAGCGATGTTGGTCACTCACTCGCAGTCGGCGAAGTGGCGGCACGTAGTGGCGTGGCAATTTCTGCTATCCATTTCTATGAATCTAAAGGCTTGATTAAAAGCCAGCGCAGCGCAGGCAATCAGCGTCGATATTCCCGCGACGTGTTGCGCCGTGTTGCAGTGATAAAGGTCGCACAACGAATTGGGATTTCATTAGCGTCGATCAATGCTGCTTTGACGGCTTTACCAGAAGGACGTACGCCCACGGCGGCTGATTGGACCAAACTATCAGCACGGTGGAAAGCTGAACTAGACGAAAGAATTGCCAGCCTTACCCAATTGCGTGAGCAATTAAGTGACTGCATAGGCTGCGGTTGCCTATCACTGGTAGCCTGTAAGCTCCGCAATCCGTTAGATGAGTTGTCTGAATTAGGTTGTGGACCAAGATTGCTACTTTCCGAGCACAAAGCGTAACCAGATACCAATTAGACGTGTTCTAAATTGAGAGCGTGTGGTGCACGTACTTCACAGAAGTTTCAAGCAAAACTGTATTGTGTTTTAGCACCAGACTGTATCTGTTATCAATCCCTACCTTCATGTCACAATAACCAATCTGATTTTCATTTGGCTTGGCACGATGATGCTCTCTACCGAACAAATACAACAGTTTCACCATGATGGCTACCTGGTTTTACCAGAGCAGGTCGCTGCTGCTACGTGCGAAGCGGTCATCGCTTTTGCGCAACAGCAATTAGACGATGATGTCGCGCCGATTGAATACGAAGCTGATACACGTTATCCGGGCGCACCTGTCTCACGTGATGCCGAGGGAGGACTGACGGCACGGCGCTTATTGCAGGCCGTTTCCCGTAGCAAGGTTCTGGCGAGTTGGGTGACGGGCGACGCACTGGTGCCGGTTTTGCGTCAGTTGTTAGGTGATGGATTAAGACTGGTGCAGGCGCATCACAATTGCATCATGACCAAGCAACCGCGATTTTCCAGCTTGACGGGTTGGCACCGGGACAGTCGTTACTGGCATTTTCAGCGTGCTGAACTGGTGTCGGTCTGGCTAGCGTTGCGCAACGAAACAATTGAAAACGGATGTCTGTTAGTGATCCCCGGTTCGCATCGTCTTTCTATCGATGCAGATCAGCTAGATGCCGCACAATTTTTACGTGCGGATTTTCCTGCCAATCAAGATTTGCTCACGCAGGCGCGTCCGGTGACATTGGTGCAGGGCGATGTGTTGCTCTTTCATAGCAATCTGTTTCATGCCGCGGGGTGTAACCAGACGCAGCAAACTAAATTTTCTTTCGTGACGACTTATCGAGCGGCGGACAATCCGCCCGTTGCAGGCTCTCGTTCTGCTAGCGTTGATGAAATTATCTTGTGAGCGGGGCGGGAGACCCGCACGCTTGAAAAGTAATCATCCGGGTAGGTGACTTCTGATTTTAATGACGGATAGCTTTGTGATTTCTGGTGCGTTGCCAGAAGGAATTTAGCAGCGTTGCCTGATGCACGACAGACGATCGTTTCAAAAAATGAATCCTCAATCTCTATGCGCCTTCCAGCACGAAAACACGCCAGAAGGCGCATTTTTATTGGACATTGCTACGCTATAATCAGATTTTATGTCCTCATCAGAGAGTTAAAATGACTCCTTTATTCAAGAAGCTGAATTGGAAAAATCAGGCCGAAATCGTTATTCTGAACGCGCCTGCCAGTTTTGAATCAGAGCTGACCGCATTGACAGCGGCTGAGAACGTCACAGACCTGAAGATACTGCGCAGCGTCAAGGAAGCAAGCGGCATTCACTTTGCACTAGCATTCGTGATCACTCAAAAAGAACTAGATGAACTGTCCGCCGCAATCGCTGCCAAAGCCCAAGGCGACGCGATTATCTGGTTCGTCTATCCCAAAAAATCATCGAAACGCTATCAGTGCGAATTTCATCGCGACACCGGTTGGGATATTATCCGCACGCTGGGCTATGACAGCGTCCGTATGGTTGCGATTGATGACGATTGGTCAGCGCTGCGTTTTCGAAAAATCGAATTCATCAAGGCATGATGCCCGGTACGTTATCGCAATTGCTGGTAGCGGTATCTCATTGCAGCAGCCCATCGTAGCAGCTACAAGCAGAACTTATACATAAAGGTTAATGAATGATCGCCACTTTTCCGTATCAGGTCAGGCACGAAATCCCCTCCGTCGATACTTACCGGCATTTACGTGTGTCTGCTGGTCTTAGCCCTAAAACGAGTGAAGCAGCGGCGCGCGGTTTGCCTGCGAGTTTGTTCGCGGTACAGATTCTGCATGAGGGAGTGCCTGTGGGTATGGGGCGCGTAGTGGGTGATGGCGGCTGTTTTTATCAAGTGGTCGATATTGCGGTCTTGCCCGCTCATCAAGGCAAAGGCCTGGGCAAACTAATCATGCAAGAAATCCGTCATTACATTGACACGACTGCGCTACCGAGCGCGTATGTGAGCCTGATCGCCGATGGAAAAGCACAAGACTTATACGCGCAATTCGGCTTTGTGCATACGGCACCGGCATCGGTAGGTATGGCATTGAAAAAGCCTAGTTAAAATGGAACACGTAGCGGGGTAGCGGATAACGAACATAGAAAAACAACGAAAATTTCTATGTTTTTGTAGATAGTCTGATTACGATCAGTTACGGAAAAACAGAGAGGAAATTTGGAATGCAAAGTGCAAGAAAAATTAAAATCATCGAAATTGGACTGATCGTTGGAATTATCCCATTTGGTTTAGTTCTTATTCTATTGATTGCTCAGTTTATTCTCAACAAGCTGCTCGGGCACGCCGGTATTGGCGATAGCTTGTTGATGGTTATGGCGATGACGGCATGTTATTTTCTTTCATTCGTCATACTAATACCGGCCCTTTGCTGGTTACTTAAGTTGACGATAAAAGACAAATTTTTACGGTCGCGTAACGTGTCCATTCTTAGCGGTATTTCTGTATTCGTTCTGATATCCCCTGTTTTATTTGTACTTTCTATTTACTTGTATCATTGGAAGACTTTTATTTAAGCCCTATTCTGTTACGCAAGATTTACCATTTTCGACGCTAACTCGAAAACACTAACCTAAAGTGAGTTTCATTTGTCGTCGGTTCAGTAAAAATGCGGCTTCTGGCGTGAAAACATGCCAGAAGCCGCATCAACAGTGCGGTATTGGTTTCAGCATTCATCCAGTTAATGAATAAACTGATTCGATTCGCTTTAAATTTTTGTATTAAATTTGTTCCAGTCTGATCAATTCTTCTACCGTCTGGCGGCGGCGGATTTGTTTGATTTGTTCACCATCGACCAGTATCTCCGGGATCAGCGGTCGCGAATTGTAGTTCGATGACATGCTGGCACCGTAAGCGCCGGTATCATGAAATACGAACAGGTCGCCAATCTCACAAGCCGGTAAATCTTGGGTCGTGACTACGCCACCATCTTCTTGTGTAAACACATCGCCGGATTCGCACAGCGGCCCTGCCACGACGGTCGGGCGTAACGCACCGGTACGCGACGTGCCGTTTGCGGCATAGGTAGTGATGCGGTGATAACTGCCGTACATTGCCGGACGCGCCAGATCATTAAAGCCTGCATCAACCAGCGCGAAGAAATTATTGCCGACTTGTTTTTGTGCGCGCAATTCGGAAATTAACAGACCTGATTGAGCGACCAGGAAACGGCCTGGCTCGATCTCCATACTAATTTTGTGACCCAGATGCGCTTCGATCTCTTTACGCGCTTTGTCCCAAATCTGGAAATAATGATCGGTATCTACCACGGCCTCGCCATCGCGGTAAGGGATCGACAAACCACCACCGATCGAAATTGCAGACAAATCGTGGCCACAGGTTTTGACCTGCTCTATCATCGCGTCGCAGACACTTTGCAAATGGTCGTAATCAACTCCCGAGCCGATATGCATATGCAAGCCGACCAGCGTTAATTGATATTGCTCGATGATGGCCAGACTTTCACCCAGATGTTCAAACCAGATGCCGTGCTTACTTTGCTCGCCGCCGGTATTCGTTTTGCGACTATGTCCGTGACCAAAACCGGGATTGATGCGCAGCCAGACCGGATGTCCGGGATGCGCTTTGCCAAGTTGCTCCAACATTTGTGGCGAACCGCAATTGACCGGTATGTTCAGCTCGGTTACGCGTTTCAGCGCGTTTCGGTCAAGCAGATCGGCAGTAAAGACAATCGGCGCGTGTTCGCTACCACCTGCCTGTGCATTCGGCGCATAGCCAGCTGCCAGTGCGCGCTCCACTTCGCCGAGCGAGACTGAATCCACCATGACGCCTTCTTCACGCATGAGTTTGAGCAAGTGGATGTTGCTCGATGCTTTTTGCGCAAAACGGATCACATCGAATTGGCGCAGACGTGCGATTTGCTGACGGATGACAGTGGCATCGTAGGCCCAGCACGGAGTCTGGAACTGCTCGGCGATGTGGGCGATTTGCTGGTGAGTGATCATGATTTCTCTGCTAGGCATAAGTTGGACTTATAGGACTGACACAAAATTGTCTCTGCTATGTTGCAGCGATCCGTACTAAATGTACGGTATTCGTCGCGACGTTTTGCCGGGAAAATTTTCCGTAAGTCCTGATAAGCTAAAAAAAGTACATATAATGTAACAAGCAATCCTGGTGACATAAATAGCTTTCCATAAGCAAAAACGGGATTGACCAAAGGATTGCCTTGAATTTTTTACTGAATGCTTATGAATCCAAAAATCGACAATTTCGACCGTAAAATCCTGCAACTCTTGCAACAGGATGCACGTATGTCGCATGCGGAGATTGGTCGTCAGGTACATCTGAGCCAGCCTGCGGTGTCCGAGCGCATCAAGCGGCTTGAAAGCACGCAGGTGATCCGGTCATACCGCGCCGAGATTAATCCAAAGGCCCTGGGCTATCAGATCACCGCGATGATACGCCTGTCCACCCAGCAGGGCCGTCCTTACGCGCAATACGTGGCCGACTGCCCGGAGATTATCGACTGTTATACGGTGACGGGCGAAGACGGCGCAGTGATGCGGGTGCTGGCGACAGATGTCGAACATCTGCAAGCGATCATCAATGAGCTCAATGCCTTTGGTTCAACCTCGACGGCGATCGTGCTCACCACGCATGTGTCAGGGAAAACGATTTCTGCACCCGCCGAACGAACTGAATGACAGAACCCTAAGCTAACTCAATCCCAGGCAAGCCCCAAGTATTTTTAAAGCAGATTTAAACCTGATATTTTCGTGGAAAAATCAGCACACCGATTAAGGTCAATAACGCGAATCCGGCACCAGCATAAAAGGTAAACCCCGCACCTAGCTGATCCCAGAGTAAGCCCGCTACCAGACTAGCCAGCAACAGGCCAACGCCACTGATCAGATTAAAAAAACCAAACGCCGTACCACGTAAATCAGCCGGTGCCGTGGCCGCGACCATGCTCGCCAGCAGACCCTGCGTCATCCCCATATGAATTCCCCACAAGGCAACGCCAGCGAACAGGCCGGTCCAGCTGCTATTGCTTGCCAGGATCAGGTCAGATGCGATCAGCACCACCAAGCCTGATGCCAATAACGTGCCGTGCGAGATTCGATCTGAGAGTTTGCCGAACGGATAAGCGGATGCTGCGTACACCAGATTCATTATGACCATGATCAGCGGTACCCATGCTACGGGTATTGCGAGTTGTTGCGCGCGCAGGATCAAAAAAGTTTCGCTAAAACGCGCCAGCGTGAATACGCCACCGACCACCACGACCCACCAATAACTAGCGCCCAGACGTTGCAGATTCTGACGGCTAATCGGATTGATGGCCGTTTTAGCGGCGCTTGTTTTAGGCTCATGCACGCCGAAAATTAGTAAGCCGGTTGCCAGCAATCCAGGGATGACCGCCAACCAGAATACCCGACGGTAATCATTTGCCCACAACAGCATCAGGACAGTCGCCAGTAGCGGTCCGGCGACCGCACCGATGGTGTCTAAGGTCTGACGCAAACCGAATGCCGCACCGCGGATATCGGCAGGCGTAATGTCGGCGATCAACGCATCACGTGGCGCACCACGTATGCCTTTGCCTATCCTGTCCATCAGCCGCGCAGTCAGCAACAAACCCATGCCTTGCGATAATGCGAATAAGGGTTTGGTCAATGCACTCAGACCATAACCAAAGACAGCCAGACCTTTACGTTTACCCAGGCGATCACTCCATACGCCGGAAAACACTTTCACGAATAAGGTCGTCGACTCGGCCAGCCCATCAATTAATCCAACCACCAAGACACTGATGCCCAGCGTACCCACCATAAACATCGGCAGCAGGCTGTGAATCATTTCGGAAGAAATATCCATCAGCATGCTGACGAAACCCAGTACCCAGATCGCGCGTGGAATTAAGGTGGTTGATTGGCTCATCAATTTAATCTCGGTTGTGGACGTCTCAGGGAAGGAGGTATGGTGATGAGGAGATTGTTTATCGATAACGCTACACCTTGTTAAGTAACTTAATGTGGAATAGTTTTGTACGAAAAAAAACACATCGTTTGGGGTGCGTCAGTGCTAAATCAATTCTTGTTTCGTGCCAACGATATTACCGCATCCTCTGTATAATCAAGGGCTTGAATCAAATTATCTGATTGAGCCTCTATGTTAGCGCCGTCTTCCCCTCGTAAATTCAAGATTTTTTCTGTCTTTGCCGCTGTGGCACTGGTGACGCTCGCTGTTCTGTTTTACCAATCCTTGTCGAACAAGGCTCCGGTACCGGATGTGACCTTCGTCAACCTGAAAGGCGAAAAAATCAGCACGCAGAGCCTGCGCGGTAAGGTCGTGATGGTGAATTTCTGGGCGACGTCCTGCACGACTTGTGTCGCTGAGATGCCCCGTATGATTGAGACATACAATAAATATCATCAGCAAGGTCTGGAATATGTCGCCGTCGCGATGAGCTATGACCCGCCAAATTACGTACTGAACTATACCGAGACGCGTCAGTTGCCATTTCAGGTGGCACTCGATGTCGAGGGTAAACTAGCGAAAGCATTTGGTGACGTTAAGCTGACTCCGACGACCTATGTCATCGACAAGCAAGGCAATATTTTAAAACGCTATGTCGGCGAACCCTCATTTGCAGAACTCCACGCTTTACTCGAAAAAGCGCTGGCGACCTGAATTCAACGCATTCTCTGGGCATGTTGGATCGTACCGGAGAAGAGCAATTTGTGAGACTTACTTAATTTTTTGTAAGCGCTCTACTTTCTGATTTTTCATTCTTCTAGTTGTGACAATCTATGTTCTAAGAGATTGGTTTTCTCTTATCACTAGGCTTGATGCATCTGCCCATCTGGTTTGTACTACGTCAACTGTTTAAGTGTGAGGGGGTGATTGTTTTGTCCCTTTGAATAAGCATCAGAAAATACCCCGAAACTCAGTAACGACGCGGCTAATGCGGTTATTGCGTGCCAAAAATAGCGCTTCAGTAAAATGGTAAAAAATAGCAAGAAATAGTTCTTTTTTGCGCTTTTATTGGCACCGGAATGATCGGAGTTTGCAGGCTCTTGATCTGATTGTGCGTAAGTCGAGTCGTTTGCAGCTGGCGCAAAAATGTTTAATGCGCTTTGTGATTGGCAGGTGTGGCATACCATGCTCGGCGCTGTCGCTTGCAATTCGCTTAGTATTAACTCCCTAAGTACATGTTCATCAAAATCTTCCCCCACGAGCAGCAAACGCCATCATATTCAAGGGAATGATTGTAATTTAGTTGATGTTAAAAAAGATTGCCGTACATCAACATCATTAAAAAATAATCAGGCAACTAGTTTTAAGAGTTGTTCGACCTCTTCTTTACTATCGTTACTCTTCAAGTAGTTATAGAGAACAATGATCACTTCGCTCTTTCTCTCTGGGCTTAGCTGCTTATTCTGCTCTAACAGAAAAGCATCCAGGAAGCGTATCGCTTGAGATAGCCTTACTGGATCAATCTTGCTTCCAAACGTTTCAGTAGCTTTTGCCGTGATTCTATCCGCATCGCTTATCTTCGGTGCCTGCTCTGGCAGCTTGTATCCAGGCAGGTAATACGCCGGTATTTCATACATCTTGCGCACACCGCCCAAGCCTACCTTAGTCTCGTAATGCCACACTTCAGACTTAGCTCGCGCATGAATATTTGCAATCGTCTTTGGCAACCCAGGGAGATTCATCGCAGCAATTTCAGAGGCAGAGAAAGACTTTTGTTTTTCAATAGACTTAGACATGGTTAAGTCTATTGAAAAATAGAAATGCAATAGAGTTTTTTGTATACATAAATACCTTTATTAATCAAAGACTTGAATAAATTTACATTGGCACAGTTAAAAAAATAACTGTATCGATGAAAAAGTCTATTGACAATAGACTTCGATATACTTAAGATGCATCCACTAACCCAAACAAAAGAGGGAAACAATGGACGCATTAAACAATTCAAAAAAAACCGCCCAAGCCGATTGGCACCGTGCGGATATCGTTGCAGCCCTACATAAAAAGGGTTGGTCTCTGCGCCAACTCTCAGTTCAAAACGGTTTTGCGGAACGCACATTGAACGGTGCGCTAGAACGCCCTTACCTAAAAGCCGAAAAAATTATTGCCCAAGCTATTGGTCTCAATCCCGAATCTATTTGGCCAGAGCGTTATGCAAAACGGAATTTTACGCCAGTTTTAACGCTTAACACTTCCCCATCGTCACAGTCTTTGCAACGTGTTGCTGCTTGAACTGAATCTTAGTTCGCAGTTGAGTTTAAAGCCACCCTCACGTTTCTCGGAGTTGTAAAAATGTTGTTGCGAAAAAGACGATGGAAGTCAGTACGTGCCAGCAGCCTGAGCGAGGCGACTGAGTTATGCCTTGAATATGCGACGGAACATGGCCGTCCTGCCAAGGTGTTGGCCGATTTAATGGGTGTGGAAATCAAGACCTTGTATCGCTGGCAGGCAGAAACCTCTATGCCGTTGAATCGCGTTCGTCAATATGAAACCTTCTGTGGTGCATGTTTTATTAGCGAGTATCTGTGCATCGCTCAGGGCGACAAAGTTGTTGTCGCCATCCCTGCGGGTAAAAAGTCTGATGTCACTGACTTAGCAGACCTTCAAGCCAATTTTTCTGAAGCGATCACCTTGTTAGCGCGCTTTTATCGTAGTGGTGAGGCATTGGAAAACACAGTGGTAGCACTGAGCAAGACACTATCTCAGCTGGCTTACCAAAGAAGTAATGTCATCAAGGTTGCTGAGCCTGAATTAGGTCTATTCGGAGCTGAGCAATGAATCCGGTAGCGTTAAAAACCCACTACAGCGCGGCGGAAATGGCGGGGATGCGGCTGCCTGGCCTACCTGGAACTGTGGCTAACGTAATTTTGCTGGCAACAAGAGAAGTTTGGCCTTTTGTGGAATTGACTGGCAAAGGCGGAAAACGTCGCGAATACGCCCCACCAGCTGAAGTCATCGCCGCCATACGCCATCAAGCAGCGCAAGAACTCGCTGCACTGGCACCAGTAGTACCAGCAACAACAGTAGCCGCCGTCAAGAACAGAGGCCAGTACACTCGCGAGCAAAATCTCACAGGGGATGCGCGCAAAGGCGTACTGGATGCGTTAAACGCCATCATGCAACGCACGGGCTACCCGTTAAAAAAGGCGGCGCGCAGTTTACTTACAATGGCACGGGAAGGCCAGGCATCGCCACAACTAGTAGCGTCCTTAAAGCTGGCAAGAGATGGACGCGGCATGCCTAGCCCAGACGGATTACCGTCCGAACGCAGCCTTATCCGCTTCGTTGAATACCAGAAGACTGGCCAGATCGTCCCTAAAAAACGGGCAGCGGATATGTCGATCCCGCCCTGGGCAAAAGCTTTCATGAGTTTTTACCAAAGGCCGGAAAAGCTGACGGTAGAACACGCCTACCAACTCTATACAGAGGCAACGCCAGGAGAGCACCCCAGCATTCACCAGGTGCGCCGGTTCTTGAAAAAGGTTGGCAATGTCAGTTTGCAGGCTGGCCGCATGGGAGACAGGGAATTAAAAACCCTGAAACCCTTTGTGCGCCGTGGCTTTGATAGCTTGCTGCCCGCTGATATCTACAGTGCCGATGGACACACCTTCGACAGCGAAGTGCAGCACCCCTTACATGGCCGTCCATTTAGACCAGAGATCACCACGATGATCGATATCGCTACCCGTAAGGCTATCGGGTGGTCGGTAGGTCTGGCTGAAAGTGCGCTGGCTGTGCTTGATGCCCTGCGTAATGCCGTGCAAAACGGCGGCATCCCCGCCATTTTGTATGTGGATAACGGGTCAGGCTATAAAAATCAAATGATGCTGGCGGAAGCCACGGGCTTTATGGATCGCCTTGGCATCGACATGAAAAACAGCTTGCCCTACAACTCGCAAGCCAGGGGTGGGATAGAACGTTCGCATAAAACCATCTGGGTGAAGGCAGCGAAGGAAGTGACGGGCTATATCGGCCACGACATGGATAGGGAAGCGAAACATAACGTCTTCAAGTTATCACGCAAGGCGTTAAAAAAACCAGCATCAGGCGAAGTGGCCACAATGCCGCTGATGGGCTGGCCTGACTTCGTCCCATTCTGCCAAAAGAAGATAGACGACTACAACAAACGCCCGCATCGCTCACTGCCAAAGATGACCGACCCAGTAACTGGCCGCCGCCGTCATCAATCCCCCAATGAGACTTGGGCGCTGGCCGAAGCCGCAGGCTTTGCCCCGCACATGATCAGCCAGGAAGAAAGCATCAGCCTGTTCCGCCCTCAGGTGCTGCGCACGATACGCCGTGGTGAGGTGGAACTGTTCGGGCAACGCTACTTTAACGCGGCGCTGGAAGAGTTTAACGGTGAGCTGCTACCGATTAGCTATGACATCCATGACCCGCAATTGGTCTGGGTCTATGCCACAGATGGTCGCTTGATCTGTGATGCCGAGCTTGATGCCAACAAAGTGGACTACATGCCCAAGTCTGCACTGGATAAAGGCCGCGACAAGCGCGCCGCTGGTCGAGAAAAACGCCTGGTCAACAAACTGGAAGAGGTACGCGCCGAGCGTGAAGGCACGCTGGCACTGGAAGTAAGCCAAGGGGTAGTCATTCCAAGCAACATCAATGAGATACGGGCGCGCTGGGCGATGGAAGCGGACGAAGCTGTTTTGATACAGAGCGTTAAACCTGTCGTTGAAACGGTGCAAGCGGCAGAGGTTGAAGTAGTAGCAGAAGTGGCAGTAAGCAATGTAACGGTAATGCCAGAGTCGCCCCAGGAGCGCTTTAAAAAGTGGGTGGCATTGGATGAGTATGTAAGCCAAGGCGGTGTGATGGATGACCCGAAGCTGACCAAGTGGTACGGCAGCTATCAGCAATCAAATGAGTTTAGAACGTTTGAGAAGCGCCGGATAGCAATGCAAGAAGAGTCTCTAAACGAACACAGCACGGTGGCCACCGTGCTGTGTATGAAGCAAAACTAATTGAACCAAAAATAATGCAATTTCAAAAAGGATTATGACGATGTCAAACATAAATAGCAAGCCAGCAATCGCGAGACCAAAAGGCGGCGTAGCAGCAATCGCCACCTTTGATTTGGTCGCCGCAACCCTGGAACAACTGACAAACCGCCGCGTTGGCATGGATGGAATCGGCGTTCTATACGGCCCTTCAGGCTGGGGCAAAACCTTCAGCAGCAACACGCTGGCGCTAGAAACCCGCGCTTACTTTGTACAGATGAAGGCGGTATGGACAAAAAAAACATTCCTCCAGAAGATCTTGGACGAAATGAAGTTTGACTATGACGACCACGCCTCTATCCCTGAGCTGTTCGACATGGTCACAAGCCAACTGGGCGCATCCCGTCGTGTCTTGATTCTGGATGAGTTTAACAGGGCTATCGAAAAGCCAATCTTGGCACAGATCACCCGCGAAATATTTGATAGCACCCAGACCCCGTTACTGTTGGTGGGTGAAGAACAGCTACCCAACGTCATGGCCAGATCACAGTTCAAGCAGTTGTATCGGCGGGTATCGGCTTGGGCAGAAGCACAGGACGTGACAGTGGCAGACGCCGCCAAGCTGGCACCGATCTACTGCCCAGGCGTTGGCTTTGAAAATGCAGCACTAGCCGCGCTGGTTACCTTCTCTAAAGGCTCGGTCAGCAGCGTAGTCAAGTGCTTTAACCAATTGCAAGAACATTGTTTAACGCACGGTATCGACAACATGGACTTTGCCAGTCTGCAAAAAATTGCCTTGCCTTCTTCCAGTCACCCGAAAAGGAAAATTTGAGATGGCGAAGAAATCAATCACTCGCGAAATGACAGGGACAAAAAGCCCGCGTCAACGTATTTGGGAAGCCATCCGTACACAAATCAGCTTCACTTTTCAGGACTTGGAGCACCTTGCAAAGCAAGAGCCGGATTGCGTTAAAGACTATGTTAAAGCCCTCTCGAAAGCGGGTTTTATCACAGTCTCTGGCGCGCAAAAAGTGAATACCTTGTGTGCTCGTAACGTCTATGTGTTGGCACGTGATAACGGCATCGAAGCCCCTCGGTTCAATGTCAAGGGTGTACTGATGTCCGAGGGTACTGCCAACGAAAGGATGTGGGGAACAATGCGGCGTTTATTCACGGCTCAAGAGTTTAACTATCGCCAGCTAGCCGCGTTCTCGTCTACACCGAACAGCCAAGTGTCGGAGGCAACAGCCAGGCGCTATATGTGGTTTTTGCAGGCGGCGAAATACCTGGAATGCACTGCGCGTCAAAAGCGTGGCCAGCCTGCGCGCTTCCGACTGCTGGCCACGATGGACACCGGTAGCCGCCCGCCAGCGATACAAAGGGCAACAAGTGTGATTGATCAAAATACAAATTGTGTGATGTGGGAAGAAAAAAAAGGAGACGAAGATGATCTGGTGTAACTACATGGATGCCGATTGGTTCAAAGCGCTGGAGCGTGAAGTCGCTGCCACCAACAAGACGCAAGTGGCGGTAAAGATGGGCGTTGATCGCGCCACGGTGTCAGCCGTCATCAATGGCCTTGCGGCCTATGGCAAGGGTACTGCCAAGACGACCAATTTTGAACGCGAGTTTCGCCGTGCTTATGAGCAGCTTGATTGCCCCTATAACGGCAAACAGGTCGGTGGGGAATATTGCCGCGAGCGTGCCTTATGTGCTGCCCCTACGCATAACCCGCTGCAAATGCAGCACTGGCAGGCGTGCCAGCAATGCCAATACAAGCCACGCCCAATAGTGGCAACGCCTGTAGCTGCTGCGCCAGTTGTCGCACTTAAGCCCATGCCATATACCACCACACTAAGTGGCGTAGGCAAGGCCAAAAGCTTCAGCGATGCAAATGACGAAGGTTACTACTGCATCGGCGGCATTCAAGACAACCCTTATCCAGTTGAAGATCCGCGCAGTGATTATTGGGAAAACGGATTTAACGCCCGACGCGTATCGGATATGAAAACCCAGGAGCGCATTAAAAAGATGGGCAACGGGGACGTGCAACAGGCTGGAATTATCGACACCGTGACCTTGCCGCTACCAGAAGTTGGCGCGCCTCAAATTGCATCGACTGAAGAGGTGACCGCATGAAAATCGCTCAACTAGGCGAAGCCGCCAACAATCACATCTTGATTG
Source organism: Undibacterium sp. Xuan67W (assembly GCF_049340165.1). NCBI lineage: Bacteria > Pseudomonadati > Pseudomonadota > Betaproteobacteria > Burkholderiales > Oxalobacteraceae > Undibacterium > Undibacterium sp. Xuan67W. Next base: position 74,733 of record NZ_JBMPPN010000019.1, on the reverse strand, counting down.
GCGAGGTCATTGCCAGCGTTAAACGTCTGGTCAAAGCGTGGCAGATCTGGCGTATTGATTGCCAGTATCGCGCCCTGGGCGACTACATCGAAGAGTTAAAGATTAACCAAGTTGAAACCGAGCGCAACCGCATTGCTTTGTTAATGCGCCGTGCGGATGTACGTGCCGACATGCTTGATTTGGGAGGGCAATGACATGAGCAATCCAATGCAAAAAATGGAATCCATGCTCAGCGCTGGCCAACAGCCCAGCTACGCCGATCTTGAAGAAGTGCTGGCGCAGTGTTTAACGGAGCGAAATGCTTTTGAAAGTATTGCCATAGATATGGGCAATTGGCTCTCTTCACTGGTCACCGCCCATATAGAAAAAGACGCTGTGGCAATCAAAGACATCTTAGACGCCTTCATAAAAACGAATGTGAAAATCGTGCCGAAAGCCAGTAAGGAGATCCACTAATGCCACAAGCACTGATCTTATTTCTCTCCACCTTCGTGCTGGTGTTTGCCCTGGGCTTTCAAAGCCTCAATGTGAACCAGGGGCGTTACATGGCGGCAGGCATCACCAGCTTTGTGGTGGGTAGCGGCCAGATGCTTTTATACAAGCTGGCTCCTGGTGCGGGCTGGTTAGAGATAAGTGCGTATCTGGTCGGTGGGCCGTTGGGAATAGTTTGTTCGATGTTAGTACATAGGAGATGGATGAAATGAATCACTTTGACCCAATAGTCCCTTGGCCACCGCCAACGCAGCCCAGCAAAGAACCAAGAGAAAGACGTATCCCCATCGGTCCAACAGATGTTTAACGATTTAACTATCAGGAGCACCACATGAATCAAGTAACAGCAGCAATCCCAGAAGGCTATCTCAGAAACGCGCAAGGTCACCTTGTACCTTTAACGCTGATCAAGCCTATCGACCAGACCCGTGATCAGGTTGTGCAAGAGCTGGCACTTGCCGCCAAAACCATGCGCGATCTATTGAGCAAATTTAAAGGCCAGGTGTTTGGCGACGTCGCCGCCTTTGTCACCCTCAGCGCCGAGCAATACGGCGTAGAGCTGGGCGGTAAAAAGGGCAACGTCACGCTGCACAGCTTTGATGGTCAATTCAAGATCCAGCTCGCCATCCAAGAAAACATCGTCTTTGACGAACGCCTGCAGGCCGCTAAAGCCTTGATTGATGAATGCATAGAAGAATGGTCTGTGGGTAGTGATCCCAAAATCAAAGTGCTGGTGCATGACGCCTTCAAGACCGACAAGGAAGGAAACATCAACACCGGCCGCGTGCTTGGCCTGCGCCGCCTAGATATCAAAGACGAAAAATGGACACGCGCCATGACCGCCATTGGTGAATCTTTACAGGTAGTCGGTAGCAAACAATACATGCGCTTTTATGAGCGCGTAGGCGAAGACAAGTACCAGCCTATCAGCCTGGACATGGCCGCGATTTAACGATTAATTGCAGCGCCCAGATGCAGGTGGCGCACATCTTCACCAGCACTACCGTAACAGCATCAGCACATGCCGGGGTCCCTTTCCCCTGAGTGAGTGTGCCGGATGACCCACGAGACGGGTCACTTTTTTAAAACCACTTTATTTCACGGAGTAACACATGAACAAACAAGAACTCATCGCCGCCATTCAAGAACGTGCCATCCATTACAAAGATTCTGGTGTAACGAAAAATTCGGTTGAAGCCGTATTGGATTCCTTGGCCGATGTCATTAACGGCGCATTAGTCAAGCGTGACGAAGTGGCTTTGCCTGGCATCGGCAAATTCAGCGCAGAAGAGCGCGCAGCGCGTAAAGGCCGCAACCCTGCCACGGGTGCCGAGATCGACATCGCGGCCAAACGTGTACCAAAGTTCAATGCCGCCAAAGTCTTTAAGGATTCAATCGCATTTAGCTAGACCTTAAGCGAAACCATGGCGAGGGCATCCTCGCTATGGTCTGCCGGACAGGGTTGTCCGGTACTGATGAGCAGCCGAGGAAAATATGGACAAAGACACCGCAATTAAAAAAATACGTAAGTGCATGGCGCTTGCCAAATCAAGCAATCCAAACGAAGCAGCAACGGCATTGCGCCAGGCGCAAAAGCTGATGGAAGAGTTTGGTGTTGAGCATCCAGAGCTATTGGCCGCTGAAGTATCTAGCGAATTCGCCAAGAGCACATGCCTTAAATCACCGCCGAGGTTTGAAACGGTGTTAGCAGAAACAATAGCGAAGGCGTTTGCCTGTGAGCTGATTTTCTCCTATCAATTGAACCGTACTAAATTTGAGATGGAAGGCGGTTATCTCTTTATTGGCGTGTCTGCCTCGCCTGAGGTTGCTAAGTACACCTATACAGTTCTGCGCCGTCAATTGGCAAAAGCGCGTGCTGATTACATCAAGACAGCATTAAAGCGTTACAAAAAGAAAACCAATGCTGCTGATACGTTCTGTGAAGGATGGGTTTGGTCAGTGACAAGCAAGATTGTAGCAATGGTGCCAGCGCAAGAGCAAAAACAGGCAATCACGGCTTACATGGGAATTCATCATGTAACGACGAAGTCACTCCAAACCAGAGACACGAAGAATACGCACACCTCAATGAAGCATTCAAGCAATGGCTACATTGAAGGGAAGTCCGTGACGTTAAATCGCGGTGTTGGCGCTGGTGCAAATGTGGCTTTATTGGGATAAATGTGATGCTAAACGACGCGGTTATCTCAATAAAAATCCAAGATGCCTATCGCTTGGTTGAACTTGTTGATGCCGGAACTTTTCCGGCAAGCGCATTCTTGGATGGTCGCGGGCATAGCTACGATGAATTCAAAAAACAGGTACTGAGTTTGATTGCTTCTGGCGTAGAGCAAAAACCAAACGATAGAAGGAAATACAGATGACTATCACTAAAGAGCAATGGGTACAGGTAGAAGCAGAGTTATCAGGATCATGGGGGCATGTCGAAATGCTGATCGATGGTTTTAAAGTGACTTTGAAAATTGAGCGAATTAAATCGCTGAAGTACACCATCGTGACCTATGTCAATGGCCAGTGGTGTGGCAAGTGGATGAACCCAGACAGCGACGAAGGCAAAAGATTTTTTTGCCCTAAGTCATCCTTCTTGTTGTCGACAAAATCCCGTGCGGATTTGATTAAACTTTATGGTGGAAAGCGCTGCCCTAAAGCGAAACTGGAAGAGTTAAACAAAAAATATACAACGTTAAGTCCATGTTGGAACAACGTTAAATCCATGCGCCGTCATTTTGAAAAAAACAATCAAAACCTTGAATTGGTATCGATTGGTTATCAACCATGACGCCGTTAAAAACCGCCGACCAGTTGCGCCAGGCCGAGATGGCGCAGATACATATCGCCAAGAAAGAGCTGGCGCTTGAGGACGATGCCTACCGCGCTTTGTTGCTGCAGGTGACGGGCAAGACGTCGAGCAAAGATTTAACGTGGCAAGGTCGCAAGGCGCTCCTGGATCATTTTAAAAAGATAGGCTGGAAGCCCAAGGGTAAAGCTGGTGGTCGCGGTTTGCCGCAAGTAGCGCCAGATCGCATGCCGCGCATGCGCAAGATTGAAGCGTTGTTGGCAGAGGCCAAACGGCCATGGTCTTACCTTGACCCTATCGTTAAAAACCTGAAGCGTTCCAGCATTCAATTTTGCGATGTCGATGATCTGTCTAAAATCATTGCGGCGTTAACGGCTGACGCCAAGCGTCACGGAAGGGTTTAACATGGCACTGCCCAATACCCCAGACGGTACCGTCAAGATGTTATTCAGTCTGATTGGCGAAGCGGCCGCGCTACGCATGATGGACATGAAGAACTTTGGCGGTGGGCGTTTTGACTTCCCCAAGTCTGAACTCGGTTTAGGTGCGCAGACCTTTGCTGCACTGGCTGAAGTAGTGGGCATGGCCAACGCGCAGCGCCTGTGTAAGCACTTTGGCGGCGAGTGCCTGTATATCCCTAATTTGTCACAACACTACAGAGAAGAGCGCAACCGTCGCATCGTCACCGCTTATAATGCGGGATCAACCGTACGCGAACTCATGCGCGAACATGAAATAACAGATCGCTGGGTACACCACATTTTAAAGACCACGGACATGAGCGAGGCGAATCGTGGTTTGCAAGAGAGTTTGTTTTAGTCAACCAAAGGGAAATCATGAAAGCATTGATCGCTGTACTCGGGCTTCTTATATCGACGTCTGCATTAGCAGATGTGTATAAATGTAAAAACGCCAGCGGGAAATTTGAGTTTCAGGAACTTCCATGCCCTACTACTGCGCTAGAACAAGTTAAATTGTCATCCGAGTCTGTTCCAGAAAATAAAACTACTCGAATTGAAAAAGAACTAACAAAGAGAACTTGGCGTGATGATGTTTCAGATGATCTTGAAAAAACGATAAAAGAAATGAAATTAGCAGATGAGAAATTTCAGAAAGATTTTCCGACATTAAAACTGCAACAGAATGAAAGGGATAGACGGACAACGGAAATAATGAAAGTTCAGTCAGAAAAGAAAAGAAAAGAACAAGACGAAAAATTAGCAGTTATAAAAACTTGTATTAAGGACGGATGCAGCGCAGATACCTACTCTTATCGGCTACGAGAATTAGCGAATGTTGATGTGGAAAACGTTTTCGGAAATTGCCAGAATCAAAAAATAGGTACAACACAATTTCTTTATTGTTCAGCCAAGATCGTAGATGCAGGCAGATCCAGAACAGCACGATTGCAGATGGAAATCATCGGATACAAAATTTACAGCGTAAACGTTTATTGATTTTTAAGTTAGTACACATCAAAGGCCGCAAGCTAATCCCTTGCGGCCTTTTTCATTCACCCCGAACCCCATCTCCTAGCTGTGCCGTATTGCCTTCAATAAACTGAGTTCTGGATTAACACCATTAAATCCCAGTCCTTCAACCCAGTTTAGGAGCGCATATGAAAAACAAATACCCCCGCATGACAGACTGGCTGATCTTTGCCATCGCGCTGTCAGTCTTGATCTTTGCCCTGGCACCAAACCAGATCCCCGTCAGCCTGTATAAAATCAACCTGATCGCTTTGGCAGGCGTGGTGGGCTATTGGCTGGATCGCTCTTTGTTCCCGTATGCCCGTCCCGATAGCTTTATGGCAGAAGATGAGAAAGACGCAGGTATTGACGGCGGCGGGCTGATCTTCGACCTTGAATGCTTTGTGCAAAACGACTTGCTATTTGTCGCCGCGCAGATCCGCCGTGCCATCATTGTTGCCGCCGCAATGATCGCCGTTGGACTGGGGGCATAATGCGCCGTCGATCCAAAATGACTGAGTCGGCCAAATTGTTCTTGGCATTGCTGTTCATGTTTGTCATTGTATTTGTGGGAAGTGTGCTCGCAATCACGATCACGGCATCCTCAGCACACGCCCAACAGATACCTCGTGCCGCCGTTCAGCACCGTGCCGAGTTAGTACGTATCTCCCACACTAGCTGGGGTCTTGATGCACCAGTGGCTATGTTTGCCGCCCAGCTTACGGCAGAGAGTGAATGGAACTCGCAAGCCGTATCCCGTGTCGGTGCTAAGGGCATGGGGCAGTTTATGCCAGCGACTGCGAGCTGGTGGTGTGCGTTAAATAAACTGTCGGCCACCGAATGCCAACCAAGTAATCCGGTCTGGGCCATGCGCTCGCTGGTTGGCTATGACCGATGGCTTTATGATCGCGTAGGGGGTGGCGAAGAGTTTGACCGGCTATGGGCAACGCTACGCGCCTATAACGGCGGGCTAGGCCATTGGCAAAAAGAAGCGGCCATCGCCAATGCCGGATTTAACCGGGTCGCCATCGATGCCGCTTGTGGCCGCGCCAGTCGCCATATTAGCCATTGCGCGGAAAACCTGTCTTACCCTGACCGCATTCTCAATCGAATCCAGCCGCGCTATGCCGCCTGGGGTAGAGCTGTCTTTGCCATGCCGGTGCCGACATGATCAGCCTGTTCATTAAAACCTATTGGTCGCAACTGTCTACGCTTGCAGTTGGCTTGTTGGTGGGCTGCTTTTTCACCAGCTGGTTTAACGCTGGCGAGCTAGCGATTGCCAAGGGCGATAACGAAACGCTTAAAGCTAAGCATAGCGAACAGGTAGCGCAGACAGCTAGCGCCGCACTCAAGCGCATCGTGACAGCCAATGAGCGTGCAGACGGCTTACAAGTCGCCCTGGACAACACCGAGCAACGCTTGACTACTTCCAAACTGGAGAAACAACATGAGATCAAACGCACGACTACTGGCGGTGCTTGCTTTAACAATGCCACTGTGCGCCTGCTCAATGCTGGCAACATCCATGAAACAGCAAGAGGTCAAGCTACAGGCTTGCCCACGTCCACCAGCAAGCCTGCTGAAGCGGATGCCGCCACTGCCACCGATACCGACGTCGCCAACTGGATCAACGACACCAAAGCCCAGTACAACGTCTGTCGCTCCAGGTTAGACGCCTTGATCGATTGGGAAAGCCCGATCACCTCAACAGAAGACATATCGCATGACTGATTTTATTGATCGCGCTACCGCGCAAGAAGAGCACGCCCGTCACCTGGCCTTACAGGATCAAGCGCGCCGTGCTGGTCTGGCGGGTAAGACCGTACTTGATAGCAACGTGCTGTGTAGTGATTGCGATGAGCCTATCCCCATGCGCCGCCGTCATGCTATGCCTGGTTGCCAGTGCTGTATCGATTGCCAGACCCGACGTGAGCAAGAATTTTATCAACGCTAGATAAAGCACCGGAAATCTCATGAGACCAAAGACCCATCATCAGCCTAACCGCCCACATAAAGACGCCGCTCGCATGGATATCAGCAATAACGACCTCGCCCGCATTCTCGGCAATATAGAGTCAAACGTCGCCGCGCAGATGCAATCCTCATTGCGTCAAGAAGCTGCCATGGCCAGCCTGGATAGCAAGATCACCAAGCGCTTGGATAATCATGATGAGCGCCTGCGCACCATTGAGCAGGCCAACCCTACCAAAATTGCGGAGACGGTGAAGGATCACAACAGCCGCATTAACGCACTGGAAAAAGGGGCGGCCAGATCTGGCGTGATCGCGGGTATCGGCTCATCCATTGCGGTAGCCGCTCTGGTCGAGTTCCTTAAGCGCAAGATGGGGCAGTAATGGCCAAGCCAGCAGCTATCCGCGCCAAGTGTCGCAAGCACTATGTGTTTGATCGCCTCTCATTGGAGCAGGCAGCCAAGCTCGCCGAGGTGACCTACAGCACAGCCAAACGCTGGAAGGATCAGGCGGCTAGCAGCGGCGATGACTGGGACAAGCTCAAGAACGCCTCAGCCTTAGCCGGTGGCAGTATTGAACAACTATCGCAACAGATCCTCACCGAGATGCTGGTGCAGTTTAACAGTGTGCTTGAGATGATCAAGGCCGATGAAAACATGCCAGCAGTCACCCGCGTCGAGCTGCTGTCGTCCTTGATGGACAACATCCACAAGTCCATGTCAGCGATGCGACGCTTTCTGCCAGAGACCAATGCGCTGGCCATCGGTATGCAGGTGCTGCGCGGTATGGCTGAGTTTGTGCAAAGCCGTTTTCCGCAACATGGTGCTGCGTTTGTAGAAATATTGGAGCCGTTCGGCGATGAGCTGGCGCGGATCTTGGCCGAATCAAAATGAAACTCCAACTTAAAGAACTTAAGCTACAGATAGCTGCCCTAGCGGGGCAGTTTCGTCTACAGATCGAAGCCGAGTGTGATGGCTTTGATCCGAACCCAGTGCAAAGCGCTAAGCGTGTTAAACAGGCGCAGAACGATTACGAGTTCTTTGCCCGTACTTACTTTCCGCACTACATCAAGTATGACAATGCCGTCTTGCATGATTACCTGTACAAGCGCTTGCCTGAGTTAGTTGATGCGCCAGAAGGCCAGCATGAAGCGATAGCGGCACCACGCGGTAACGCTAAATCTACCTTGGTCACACAGATCTTTACGCTCTGGTGCGTGGTTACTGGCCGCAAGCGCTACCCGTTGATCATCATGGATGCGCTGGATCAGGCGGCGACCATGCTAGAAGCCATCAAGGCAGAACTGGCATTTAACCCCCGCCTGGCAATGGATTACCCAAGTGCCACTGGTCAGGGGCGAGTCTGGCAGGTCGGCACCATCACGACCGCCAACGATTGCAAGATACAGGCGTTTGGCTCTGGCAAGCGCATGCGCGGCTTGCGCCATGGCCCACATCGTCCCGATCTGGCGATAGGCGATGACTTAGAAAATGATGAAAACGTGCGCAGCCCAGATCAGCGCGACAAGCTAGAAAACTGGCTGAAAAAAACCGTGCTCTCGCTCGGTGCCGCCGATGACACCATGGACGTGATCGTCATCGGTACCATCTTGCACTACGATTCAGTGCTGTCCAGACTGTTAAAAAATCCGCTATGGAAACGTAAGAAATTTAAGGCCATCATCGACTGGCCGCACCGCATGGATTTATGGGATGAGTGGGAAGAGATTCTACTCAACACCGACGATGATGGGGTAAGCGCTAACCTGTTCTATCTGGCCAATCGCGGCTTCATGGAGTTAGGCGCAACGGTCTGCTGGCCTGCTGGCCAGCCACTGTTAAAACTCATGTTAAAGCGTGCTCGTGATGGACACGCCGCGTTTGATTCAGAGCAGCAGAATGACCCAGTGTCTGGTGACGATGCGCCATTTGCCAATGGCATCATTCAGTTTTGGGTCAACCGCCTGAATGAATGGATCTTCTACGGTGCCTGTGATCCATCCCTTGGCAAGCATGGTGCAAGCCGTGATCCATCGGCGCTACTGGTGGGCGGCTATAACCGCAGCACCGGTGTGCTTGATGTGGTCGAGGCCAAGATTGCCAAGCGCCTGCCTGACAAGATCATCAGCGATGTAATTGAGCTGCAGCGTCAGTACCGCTGCCTGCTGTGGGTGGTCGAGTCGGTACAGTTTCAGGAGTTCTTGCGCACTGAGCTAATCAAGCGCAGCGCCAAGATGGGCATCCCGGTACCGGCACGCTCAGTCATTCCGCACACCGATAAATTATTGCGTATAGAAAGTCTGCAGCCGCACGTTGCCAATGGATTGATACGCTTGCATCCGTCACAGAGCACTTTGATAGAGCAGCTCACGCATTTTCCAAAAGCGGACCATGACGACGGCCCTGACGCCCTGCACATGCTGTGGATGGCGGCGGTGTCAAGCGGCGTATTTGAGTTTCAGGCGGCGAGTAATAGCAAGCGACATAGCAGCGATCAAGACGAACGCTTTGACGATAACGATTACCAGAGCGCTGGCGGCGGCTGGTAGGGAGAAAAAATGATAATCAATGATTCGATCATAAATAGACGCCAAGTATCCGCATACTTTGACGATAGCGATTTATACGCGCTACTTTCTCAGAAAGTAGCGGTTGACACTGGTTTTCCAATTGATCCAAGAAAAACAAAAATCAGCGTCACCATTTCAAAAAAAGACAGCAGCACAGGCTTTACCAATTATGCCGAGGTCACGTTGACCAATGATTTAACGCCTACTGAAGAATAGAGAATTTCACATGTCACAAATCATCGACATCCACGGCAACCCCATTCAAAGCGCCATCCTGCAAGAGCCGCAGACTGCCAAGCTCATGCAGCTGCACATGGAATATGCCAATCATCCCAGCCGTGGTTTAACGCCTCAGCGTTTGGCCAGCATCCTGCAGCAGGCCGAGCAAGGTAACCTGATTGCTCAGGCGGAGTTGTTCGCCGACATGGAAGAGAAAGACGGCCATCTGTACGCCGAGATGAATAAGCGCAAGCGCGCCATCTTGACGATTGACTGGGAGATCCGGCCGCCGCGCAATCCGTCTGCAGCAGAAAAGGCGCAGGCCGCTTATTTAACGGAGCTGGTGCAAGATTTTCCCGCCTGGGACAACCTGCTATTAGATGCCTTGGATGGTATCGGACACGGCTATTCATGCATTGAATTGGAGTGGATGCAAAGCGGTAAGGAATGGCTGATCAAAGAGGCGATGCATCGCCCACCGACCTGGTTTAGGGTCAATCAGTTTGATCAAAATGACCTGCGTTTGCGCGACCATAGTTCGACTGGTGCAGAGCTGATACCGTTTGGCTGGATCGTGCATAAGCATCGCGCCCGTACTGGCGTGTTGGCGCGTACTGGCTTGCATCGCATTCTTGCGTGGCCGTTCCTGTTCAAGAATTACGCGATCAGGGATCTGGCCGAGCTACTGGAAATTTACGGCTTGCCGATACGCCTGGGTAAATATCCTCCTGGTACGGGAGATGCAGAAAAGGCTACCTTGTTACGCGCAGTCACGCAGCTAGGCCATGCTGCAGCGGGCATCATCCCTGAGAGCATGTCGATTGAGTTTCAGACCTTCGCTGCTGCTAACCATGATCCCTTCCAGGCAATGGTGACGTGGGCAGAGCAAACCATGTCTAAGGCGATCTTGGGCGGCACGCTGACCAGCCAGGCCGACGGCAAGTCATCGACCAATGCGCTAGGCAAGGTGCATGATCAGGCACGCCGCGAGATCCTGACATCTGACGCCAAGCAGCTGGGCGCCACGCTTACCCGTGACTTGTTGTATCCCTTGCTGGTGTTAAACGGCCAGCAGATCACCGACTCACGACGCATGCCGCATTTGTATTTTGATGTGCGTGAAGAGGAAGATTTTAAAATGATTGCGGATGCCTTGCCCAATCTGGTGAATCTGGATATGCCCGTGCCTGTGTCATGGGTGCAGCGTAAGTTGGCCATCCCCGCGCCGCAGAACGATGAGCCGGTATTGCAAGCGGCCAAAGGCGGCGCAAGCGACACGACGGCTAAGCCAGCAACTGGCCTCAGCATGCTCAGCATGAATCACCTGGCAGCGTTAAAAGCGATCACGCAGAACCCTACGGCGCAACTGCCGCAACAGGTCGACGCGCAGAACGATGCCGCCTGGGCGCAGGTCTTAGCGCATATTGAACAGCTGGTCACCGAGGCCGAGAGCTTGCCTGCGCTGCAAAATACCTTGCTGGCCGCCTACAGCGGTTTGCCCTTGGAGGATCTGCAAGCGGTCATGGCGCAGGGCTTTGCCTTGGCCGAATTGGCAGGCATGCTGGATGTGAAGACAGGCAAGTAACATGGCGGACTATGTACAACTGCCGCCCTGGAACAAACCGTTTAACGAGCAGCTCGCTTTCTTTAAACAGAAACTTAACTTACCGTCTGAGCGCTGGGATGACATCATGCATGCCGCCCACGACAAAGCCTTTATGGTCGCTGGAGCGCAAAACGCTGATCTGCTGGCCGACCTGCATGCCGCAGTATCCAAGGCTATCGATCAAGGCTTAGGGCTGGACGCCTTCAGGAAGGATTTTAAAGCGCTGGTCGCTAAACATGGCTGGAGCGGCTGGACGGGCGAAGACAGCAAGGCTGGCGTGGCATGGCGCACCAAGGTGATCTATCAAACCAATATGTCCACCAGTTACGCCGCTGGCCGCTGGCAGCAGTTGAACGATCCTGATTTATTAAAAGCGACGCCGTACTGGCGTTACAAGCACAGTGACAGCGTATTAACACCGCGCCCCTTGCATGTGAGCTGGGATGGTTTAACGCTACCGCACGATCACGCCTTCTGGACAACGCACTTCCCGCCCAACGGTTGGGGCTGTCATTGCCGCGTCACGCCGGTGAACAAAGCTGAGTTCATGCAAGCGGTGACTGCAGGCCGTGGCCCTGCCAATGCGCCAGCGCTCGGTAATACGCAAGGCATCGACACCGGCTTTGCTTATGCTCCTGGTGCAAACGTTGACCTGAGTTTGCGCCAGGTGGTACAAGACAAGCTGATCACGTATCCGCCAGCGATTAGCAAAGCGCTGACCTATGACGTGAACAGGCGTATCAACGCGCACGAAGAGATACCTAATTACGTTAGGCATGCTATCGAAGACAAGGCGATCAAAGACCCGTTATGGTTGGGCTTTGTTGAAAACGATGCAGAGGTTAGCGAGATCGTCGGGCAAGACGTTAATGGCTACTTGGTGACGTTGCCACCAGATACGGCGCGCCATGTCGAGAACAGCCACGGCTATGACGGCGGCGACCAAAGGCCACCACAGCCAGAAGACTTTAATCATTTAATTCAGGTGTTAAATGATGCCGATGATCTACGCCAGGGCGAGAGTTCACGCCATGGCCAGGCAACCGTAGTGGCTAGAAAAAGCATTGGTGGGGAAATGTTCAGAGCAGTGTTTGAAGTATTGCCAGGCAAAAAAAACAGGGCTTTGGCTCTACTTTCTTTCCTGATCAAGCAAGGGAAAGGTGGGGGTTAATGTCTACTTCCCTTAACCATTACGTCCGATAACGGGTCCACCGAGAAACCAACTATAGCATAGGAGCGGCAATGTTAGAAATCACCTTTAACGATGGCGGTGCGCAAGCCGCTCTGAATCGCCTGATCGCCACAACCAGCAACACCAAGCCCGCCATGCTGGAGATCGGCGAGCGCTTGATGGAAGTGTCCAAGCGCAGCTTTGAAACTTCTTCCTCGCCAAGCGGCGTGCCCTGGTTGCCCAATAGCCAGACGACTATCGTACGTTTCCTAGATCAGCTTAAGGGCAACTACAAGAAAGATGGCAGCTTGTCCAAAAAGGGCGAACAACGCGCCAGCGGTAAAAAGCCCTTGATCGGCAATAGCAAAGACCTGTCACGCCAGTTTAGCTACGTGGCCGACGCTGGCTCGGTGACGCTCAGTAACTCCATGGTCTACGCCGCCATGCAACAGTTTGGCGGTAGCAAGAAGCAATTTCCCAACCTGTGGGGCGATATCCCTGCGCGCCCGTTTATGCCGATGGATGCCTCCGGCCAGGCTGACCAGGTCGCGCAAAAGATCGTGATGGACATCGTGCAATTTCATATCGCCAATGCGATTACCGATTAAATTGCCGCTAATCTCCAAATCGGGCGCACAAGGCGTTTTAAGTTAAGGTTGCGCAACTTTCCACGTCTTCGGCATTTGCATAGCGTTAAACGGGCGTTAAATCGGCTGCAAATGGCATGCGCACCGTTAACACTCGTTGCGGTTTACAGTTAGCACCTTGTTTAGCTGAATTATCCGGCCTGACTTCTCACTGAAGTCCATCACGTCGCCACCTTGTTTTTGTCGCCGCACACTAGCGGCATGTCTAAAAAATCCAACTCCTCCAATATCGCTGTCACCTCTTTGGTGTTTGATCTGCCCCAGGACAGCACCGCTGGTTTGCAGATTTTGCCTGCAGGGGCTTTTCGGTCACGAGATGGTCGTCCTATTGATTGCGCTGCATGGGTAGTGACATCGGATATCGCCGCTCGCTTAATTCAAACGGCACAAGAGGCATTGACGCGGTTAGTGATCGATTACGAACATCAAACGCTTAATGCCGCCAACAACGGCCAGCCAGCACCAGCCGCCGGATGGTTTAAGAATATGGAGTGGCGCGAAGACGAAGGTCTGTTCGCGCTTGATACCGAATGGACCGCCAGGGCAGCAAGCATGATCGCCGCTGGCGAATACAAATATCTGAGTCCGGTGTTTTCTTATAACAAAACCACGGGCGAGGTTGTACAGATCCTGCATGTCGGCCTGACCAATACCCCAGCATTAGACGGTATGCAAGAAGTCGCACTCAAGAATTTACAAACCAGTTTGCAGCAGCACCTAACCACCATAGAGGAAATGATGAACCCAACCTTAAAACTTTTGATCGCCGCCCTTGGCTTAGCACTGACTACTACAGAGGGTGACGCCATGACAGCGGTCTCCGCCCTTAAAGTCAAAGCCGATCTGGTCAATACCAGAGATGCTGAAATCGTCGCGTTAAAAGCACAAGTCGATCAGGTCGCCGTTAAAGATGTAGAGATCGCCGCCCTCAAGGCCAGTATCGGCAATGTCGGCAATCCTGACCCGGCTAAGTTTGTACCGATTGAGGCGGTCAAGCCTTTACAGGATCAACTGGCTGCTTTGTCTTTGCAGGTGCAAGGGCGCGAAGTGAATGAGATTGTGCAAACCGCTTTGAAAGAAGCCCGTTTGCTCCCTGCACAACAAGCCTGGGCAATTGATCTTGGCACCAAAGACATGGCATCTCTTAAAGCCTATCTGGCGGGTACCACGCCAATTGCTGCACTCGTGGCGACGCAGACTAATGGCAAAACAATAGTCGTCAATGTGGATGGATCTTTGTCGGTTGAGCAAATCGCTATTTGCAAGGCGATGGGTTTAACCGAAGACGATTTTAAGAAATCCATCGCAGCAGCTTAAGGCCGTTAAAAACCAACCTCAATAACAAAACACATTCCTTCATTTAACGCTTAGGAGCACACCATGGCCGCAGCAACAGCAGATCGCAACACCGCCCGTCGTGACGGGACAGTATTTGAATTCCCCGTTAAGGCCGCAACCAAAATCTTTGCAGGCACGATGGTGGTGATCGACACCGCCAACAATCTTGCTATTCCAGGTAAGACCGCTACTGGCCTCAAGTCAGTGGGTGTGTGCCAGGCGCTGACCGATAACAGCGCAGGTGCCGACGGCGATATTCGTGCGCGCTTGTTCCGTGGTCCTGAATCGCTGTTCCGCTTTGCTAACTCAGCGGCGGGCGATCTGATCGTTCTAGGTGACATCGGCGCTGATTGTTACTTGGTCGATGATTCTACCGTTGCCAAGACCAGCGGCAGTGCCACCCGCAGTGTCGCTGGCAAGATCCGCGATGTTGACAGTGGCGGTGTCTGGGTTGAGTTTTAAAAGCCAGCTTGAGTAGTTGAGTCACGGCTAGTAGCAAATACGTTTCACCCTATCTATTTATTTTCTGGAGTACATATGATTATCAATCAAAGCAACCTTGCAGCGCTGTTTCAAGGCTACAAGCTGATTTTTCAGCAAACCTTTGCCAATACCCTGTCCGATTGGGAAAAGATCGCCATGTTAGTGCCGTCTAGCACGGCAAAAGAGGTGTATGCATGGCTTGGTCAGACCACACGTTTCCGCGAGTGGATTGGTGACCGTCAAATTCAAAACCTCGAATCGCATGACTTCAGCATCAAAAACAAACCATGGGAAAACACTGTCGCCGTCAACCGCGATGCTATCGAAGACGATACCTTCGGTTTGTATAAACCTATGCTGGCGCAGCTTGGACAAGACTCTAAGCAACACCCAGATGAACTGATCTTTGGTTTACTCGCTGCTGGTTTTTCTAGCCTGTGCTACGACGGCCAGTACTTCTTTGATACCGATCACTCGGTGCGTAATGCGGATGGCTCTGTCGGTTCAGTGTCTAACTTTGGCGGTGGCTCAGGAGCTGCCTGGTACTTGCTCGATACAAGCAAAGTAGTCAAGCCACTGATCTACCAGGTGCGTAAAGACTACAACTTTGTCTCGATGGACAAAGAAACCGACGACAACGTGTTTAACCGTAAAGAGTACATCTACGGTGTCGATGCGCGCAGCAATGTTGGCTTCGGTTTGTGGCAACTCGCTTACGCCAATAAAAACACTTTGGATGCCACGGCCTACGGTGCAGCTCGTGCCGCAATGATGAACATGAAAGGCGACAACGGTAAGCCGCTGGGGGTACGTCCAAGCCTGTTGGTGGTACCGCCAAGTATGGAAAAAGCCGCGCTGGAATTGCTCCAGGCTGAAAAGAACGCTAACGGTGCCACCAATATTTACCAAAACACCGCGCAGTTGCTGGTCACGCCTTGGCTGTCGTAACCAACTAGGCCGATGAGGTGAAGTCTGAGGGCTTCACCTCCTGTATCAACAAAGTATCAACACCGCATACACCGTTAAACATTAGGAGCACTTCATGACAAAGATTGCCGTATTACGTGTCGTCAGCAAGGCCGCGAGTTTTCGCCGTGCTGGTTTTCAGTTCAGCGCAGAAGCGACGGATATCCATCTCACCGATTTAACAAAGGTGCAACGTGCCGCGATTGAAGGTGATAGCGCCCTGGTTGCGTACGAAGTGGAAGTGGAAGTCGCAGAGTCCACTGGCGAAGTCGCCAAGCCAGCCGTCAAATCTGGCGCATCGGCCAAGAAGTAAATTAAGCAATCATGAGCTACTGCGCCAAATCAGACATGATTACCGCCTACGGTGAGGAAGAATTAATCCAACTCACTGACCGCGAGTTTGCCGCTACCTTGGATGAATCGGTGCTGGCGCTAGCGATAGCGGCCGCTGACGCTGAAATCAATATCTGGTTGGCGGGTAGCTACACCTTGCCTTTGGCTAGCGTGCCAGCAGTGCTGACGCGCATGGCGTGCGATATCACCCGTTACATCTTGTCGGGCGACATTGCAGAAGATCACCCTAAAGCTGTTCGCTACCGCGATCAGATGAAGAAGCTGCAGGCAATAGCTTCGGGCAAGGCATCCCTTGGATTAGATCAGGCAGGCACGCAAACCGCCCGCGTTGACCTGGTGCAGATTGCCGCTGGCCGCAATGACTTTGGCGACAGGAGCAGCTGGTAATGGAGCCTATCGTCGACTATCTGATCTTGGAGGACTTGCTGGTAAAGCACATCAAACAAGCGATGCCAGACCTTAAGGCCGTGATGACTGCGATGGATTTATCCAAAGTGTCAGAAGGGAGCAAGGTAGAACCAGCAGCCCATGTGATCTACCTGGGCGATGAAGTCGGCGAAGGTGCCAGCTCACAAGGCGGTACCGGTGCTGCCCAGGTCGTCACGCAAATCTGGATGGTGGTTCTGGTCGTCAAGTTTGCAGGCACCGTCACCACCGGCAAAGGTAACCGAGAAAAGGCCGGTCCCTTGATTGCACAGTTGCTCAAGGCACTGTGCGGATGGCAACCAGTTGATGGAGAAGTTCGCGTACCGCTGACCACGCTGCGCCGTACCCACGCACCAAAGGTTGGGTATGACAAGGGCTTTGCCTACTACCCGTATGCATTTAAAACCACCCACGTCTTATTAGGAAAATCATGAACAATCAAAAAACAGTCACCGTCGTCTTGAAAACGAATCATACCCACGAAGGCGTTAAACGCGAGCCAGGCAGCACCTTGGAAGTACATCCAATTGATGCGGGCTGGCTTATCAGTAATGGGGTCGCCGAGGTTCAGCACCCCAACGCTGAAGAAAAGCCAGTCAACAGTAAAAAGTAAAACGAAGGGCAACTCTCTAGGTTGCATATTGGCAGCATCAAGGCTTTAGTATTTTTTTATCCACACCAGGAGTTAACATGACACAGTATTTTTTAGGGCAAGGAAAGATGTTTATCGCCTCGCGTGATAGCGCAGGCAATCCAAAAGCGCAACGCTGGCTCGGCGATGTCTCTGCCGCTAAGATTGGCCTGAAGACGGACAACGTTAAGCATAAAGAGTCCTATTCAGGGCAGCGTGCTACGGCAAAAAATATCGTGGTAGGTAAAGAAGCGACTATCGATATGACATTGATGGAAATATCACAAGACAATCTCTGTTTAGCCATTTATGGCAAGAGCAGCAGCATCGCCAGCGGCTCGGTCACCGGTGAAGTCTTGCCACTGGCCCTCGTTGCCGGTGATCGTGTCTCATTGAAATATATCAAAGTCTCTACCGTGGTCATTACGGATTCAACGCCTGTGACACCCTTAGTCGTCAGCGCATTAAAATATGATGTCGATGCAGATTTTGGGACGATCACTTTTAAAGATGTGACCGGCCTGGTGCAACCGCTTAAAGTGGCCTACACCCATGCGGCATTAGACAATGTCTCTGTTTTCACCGCGCCACAACCAGAAGTATTTTTGCGCTATGAAGGTATCAATCTGGCAGAAGGCAATGCGCCTATCGTGTTAGAGATGTACAAGGTCAACACTGATCCGCTAAAAGATCTGGCACTCATTACAGATAAGCTGGCTGATATGAATATATCGGCATCCATACTGATTGACAACACCAAGCCAGTCAGCGACGAGTTCGGCCAGTTCGGCCGCATCTTGCAAGTAACACCTATTCCATAGACACACACGCCTGTTCGCAGCTTATCCTTCTCACTGAAGCCCCTCTACTGGGGCTTTTTTTATGCCCGCTCTACACTGGTAATCAGTCATTCAGACCTTGATCCCACCAGGAGCGCAACATGCAAACCGCCGCACAAAATACCGTATCCAACAGCACCAGCCAAGATAGTACAAGTGAGCTGACCGCCATCATCCCTGGCGTTAAATTTCTCACCATCGCAGGCGTAAGCATTCCTATCCGCCAAATCAAGATGGGCATGTTGCCGGATGTCTTGCGCGCTTTGCAGCCTATCGCCCACATGCTCAAACAGCCCGAAAAATTGGATATTCCTAGCATGTTCATGTTCTATGCCGATGAGTGTTTAACGCTCATTACAGAACTCTCTGGCCAGTCGCGTGCATGGGTCAATGAGATGGACGTGGATGACGGTGTGATGTTGTTTGGCGCTTTGCTGGAGGTGAATACGGATTTTTTTATCCGTCAAGTCCTGCCGCAACTGACAGGCGCACTGGAAAACCTCACTCTCAAAGTCAAGCAAAACGCAGCCAAGATCGCAACGGCTGGGCAGACAGTATCCACCTCTTAATCAAGTCAGGCCATCAGCTCAACGACGTCATGGATTACACCTGGTCGCAATTTGTGGCCTTTTCTCGTAGCGCCATCGCCGAGAAAAAACAACACAACGAACAGCTATTCACGATGATGTTCGTTGCGGCACGTGGCAGCGAAGACAGCGTGAAAGCCATGTTAAAAAGTTTGGAGAATTAAGTGTCGCAAATTGCTCTTGAACTTAAAATCAAAGCCCTGGTTGAGGGACTTAACAACGTTACTCAGTTGGCTACTGAGCTGCGCGGCACCGGCACTGCGGCCAAAGAGGCAGGCGGCAATGCGGCGTCTGGTGCTACTGGCTTTGATGGAATGAAAGATAAAGTCACTGGCGCGGGCGCTGGTGCCAAAGAGATGGACGGCATCGTCGGCGGTAGCCTCAATCCGACACTCAATCTACTGAAAGATAATGTTGGCAAGCTGGTGGGGGCCTTTACCGCATTGGCGCTGGCCTACGGCCTTAAAGAGTCTGCCGACTATGCAGCCCGTACTGAAGTATTGGGAACGACCCTGGGCGTGGTCGCCAAGAATGCAGGCTATAGCGCAACAGAGATAGCGGGTTACGAAAAAGAAGTCAAAGGTTTGGGCATCACGACGCAGGCAACACGCCAGGCGTTAACGCAAATGATACAAGCGGGTTTAGAGATCGGCCCCACTGCCGCTGGCCAGGTGTCGCAGGTCGCCAAATTAGCCCGTGCCGCGCAAGACTTAGCCGTAGTCACAGGTGAAAATTCCAGCGCCACGCTGACACGCCTCATTACCAATATCCAGCAGATGGATACTGAGGGTCTGCGCTATATGGGGTTGACAGTCAACATCCAACAGGCACAAGACAAATTTGCTTTGTCGCTAGGTAAAACGTCCGAGCAGCTGACCCAACAACAAAAGATCCAGGCAGTAGCGAACGCAGCACTTGCCCAGGCCGCGACACTCACTGGGGCGTATGAAGCCTCCATGCAGAACGTTGGCAAGCAACTACAATCGATTAAACGCTACCAGGAGGAATTGGCCAACGATATCGGTAACAAGCTGCTGCCTGCGTATTACCAGCTGGTGGTCGCGGCCACTGATTTTTTAAAGGCGGCAGATGAGATCGTTGTCGGTATCGATAAGAACGGCAATAGCGCCCGTTCGCTCGCTGATGGCGTTAAAACATTTTTCGGTGGTCTGAAAGACTTAGGTCTTGCTGTCCTACAGATTGTGGCCGAGATCACGCCGTCATTCGTTGAATTGATTAGCCAGGTGCTAAGCTTTATCGGTGATGTGCTGGAGGGCATTGCAGGCATCCTTGGCTTTGCGTCTGCCATCGATGCGGCCGGACAGAAGACAACAGGCTTTGGCCAGATCCTGCGCGTGATCATTGAGACCTTCGCATTCTTGGTGGCAGGTTTCCGCGATGGCCTGGACTTCATTAACATGGGGATCGCTGAACTCGGTGGTGAGTTCCAGATTTTGGTCGGCACGATGATTAAGGGCTGGGGGCTGCTCTTAAGCTACATCTCCAAAGATACAGGTGCTGCCATCCAAAAGGCAGGCGATTCTATGATTGCCGCTGGTATCAGCATGCGTGCTTTCGCTGCAGATACCGCCACCAACTTTGAAAACGGTAGCACCCATGTAGGCAAACTTAACGCCGCTTTGGAACAGACCAAAGCCATCAGCACGGCACTGGCCAAGGCAACCAGCTTTAGCGAAGTTGAAGAACAGATTCG
This sequence comes from Undibacterium sp. Xuan67W, assembly GCF_049340165.1. Classification (NCBI taxonomy): domain Bacteria; kingdom Pseudomonadati; phylum Pseudomonadota; class Betaproteobacteria; order Burkholderiales; family Oxalobacteraceae; genus Undibacterium; species Undibacterium sp. Xuan67W. The sequence continues at coordinate 54,434 of NZ_JBMPPN010000019.1, read as the reverse complement.
CAAGCTGGTAGAAGCGAAGCGTAAAAGTTCGCTCACCGACGTAGAGTTAAAAAAGGGATCGGAGGAAGTTGCGATCGCCATTAAACGCCTGGGCGCTGAAGTTGACGCAACCACAGGTAAAACCAAATTAAGTGAAGAGCAAGTCAGAAAGCTCGGTACCGCGTTACTCAATGTCACTAAGGATTCTGCACAGCAGTTTTCTGAGGCGATCAATGACATGGGCCTGAAGTTAATTAAGCTCGGTGGTGTTGAATATTTAACGCCATTAAGTAAAGAATTCGACAAGCTCTCTGGCGATGTATTGAAGTTGGCCGACAACGCGACGACCACTAGTTTGCAGTTTAGAGAAGCATTTTCTAAAGGGCTTGATTCTGCTAAGACGCTGGCAGATATCGACAAAATAGCTGAATCCTTAGTCAACGCAAAGAACGCTGGCAAAGATGTTGGAGACGCCGCAACTGAGATCAACAGCAAGTTTGAAGAGGTATTCGCTACCGCGTTAAAGGCCGCTAAAACTAAAGATGATTTTGAGCGGTTGACGGCTGAATTAAAGCAAATGGGCGACAAAGGCGAACTCTCCGCCAAACTCATCGATAAGGCGATGGCCGACCTTCAGGAGCGCATCAAAGGGACGCGTGCTGAAGCCGCATTGCTGGCACAACAAACGACTGATCTAGGTAAGTCTAACCTATCGGTTGCACAAGCCCATCTGGGCGTAGTGCGAGCTGACTATGAGGTCGGGCATGCCAGGCTTGACGTCTGGAAAGCGCAAAACAAATATTCGCGAGATGGCACTGACCTATCTCAACAAGAGTTAAAGCTTGCACAGTTGAACCTGCAGTTGGCGCAAGCCAGGGCGAGTGAGGCGCGGCTTGCGTATGCAGAGGCGCAACAATCAGCAAAGGTTGTATTGGCGACGCAAGAAGAAATTCTCTCGGTAATACGTCTACAGCGCGACCCCAATAACGAAGCGTTGATTTTGGCAAGAGAAGCCGCAAAAGTTAAGTTGGAGGGTGAAACTGCTGCCTACGAAGTTGCTAAGCAACGCGCTGAAAAGCAACAAGAGATCGTGCTTAAAACCGAAGAAGAAGTCTACAAACAAAAGGAGTTGGTAGAGCAAGCTAAAGCCGTTGAAGAAGAAACGCAAAAAATAAAAAGCAACATGCAAGGGACTGCTGACGCTACGGGAAGAGCTGCCCAGAACATGGGCAATCTGGAAAATAGCACTCGCAACGTCAAATCATCATCTGGGTCAGGTGGCGGATCTGGGTCTAGTGGGACATCTGGAGGGGGTGATACAAGTAAGAAGAATGGCAGCCAAAGCCGTGATGGAAAAGTCACAGTGATGGGTGACCCTAACCAATCAAATACACCTACTGATGTTCAAGATTTTGAAAAAAACGGTGCAAAGAACTCCAACTATACCGACAAAGACAATGTCACCTGGAGCAAAAATTCACAAGGTCAGATGGGTAACAATGCCACACCTACTGGATCGCAACAAATCTCTGCAGAAGAAAACCGCTATTGGGACTTTAAAGAAGGAAAGATATCCAAGATCGATCCTAAAGATATTGAGTACATCAAAAGTATGTGGTCGGATGCCCAGTTCAATCTGGAAACAACCCAAAAAATGAAATCGGGGACCAGTGCGGAAGGCTGGGCCAGTGTCATGAAGAATTACAACTTCGCCCGCCGCGCCATGGAATCGCTTGGCCTAAGTACCAGCAACGCCAGCTCTGCAGGGTTTAATGATGGCAGCGGCGGCATGGGTGGCTTCGGTGGCTTTGCTAGTAATAGAGGTGGCTTTGGTAATTTTGACCGAAACCAGATATCCGCCAACAGTCTATTGCAGCAAGTGCAAAGTCAGCCAACGCAGCTGCCCGCGATCAACCCAAGCCAAGCGGCCCCCTCTAAGATGATTCAGGTCAACTTTACTGACGCCAGCGGCAAGGTCGTTCCCATGACAGTAGATGCATCCAATGAACAAAATTTGTTGGATATATTAAAACGAGCCAAGGGGATATCAACATGATGCTGCGACATTTAACGCTCTTACAGGACATGACACTGTCGCATGATTTGCAATGGGTGGATGAACACAGCTGGTCACCGGTGATCGCCAATGTCGAATACAGCATGACTGGTGCATTGATCGTTGAGGCCGCAACGCGCCTGGCTGGTCGCCCCATCACACTGCAACCGCCAGACGAAAGTATGGCGTGGCATACCCGTGCAATCGTCGATCAATTAAGACTCTGGTGTAGCCAAGCAGGACAAACATTTTTATTAACGCTAGACGATGGCCGCAGTTTTAACGTCATGTTTCGCCACCAGGATTCGCCTGCAATGGAATCTAAGCCGGTGCGCAAGATGGCAACCTACGATCCAGAAGATGACTGGCAAGTGACACTTAAGTTGATGGAGATAATGGCATGACAATTCAAGAAGGTGATATCAAACTACTCAAGTCGCAAATCATGGACGACGTGGATGAAGGCGGTGGGCGATCAAATGGTATTGCTATCGTAGATGGTTCTAGTAATTCGATCTTTTCGGATATCTCAGAACTTGACCGGGCGTATGGCCGAGTCAACTTGCGTAAAGTCTTTGTTCACGTCGATACGCCCGATGTTGATAGTTATTTCGGGGTGAACGCCATCATTGCCGACCCGCCGGATGACCCTAAAGTGTCTTGCACTTTATTTACAACAAATGACGGTTTTGATCATCGCACTGATGCCAAGTTGAAACTTGAATCGTATGTCGTTGCGGGACCATTGGATAACATGATCCCGTATGGTCTGCAAGTGATAGGACAGCGTGCGGTATTGGCGTATCAGCGCCCTGAACACGCGCTACCTGAGGTAGGACAAGTATTTGCCATGGCAACTGAGTCGGGCGTGATCAAGCAACAGTATTTTAGAATTACCACCATCAGTAGCGATATCCAAAATTTTGAGGATTTGCAAGGGACGTATCAGCGCAGAGTCATTTATATGACGACGTCAGACGCGTTGCGATACACCTTCCCTGGGGAAGAGCCGCAACGCATTTTTAATAGTGCCATGTTTCCGCTCAGTGCTCGCATTCGTAAAACAACGGTTGCCGACGCATCGCGGTATTACGGTACGTTACCGCTGACGCTGGCGGCGTTGACAGGTGATTTACTCGTTAAATCGAATGGTGTTTATACCCCATTGGTACCAAGCTCAACGATAGAGACGCCGCTCGTGTCGGCGACGATTCAAGATCAGACGCCGGTGATCGTCTCAGGTAACCAGGTCACTTATGCCTCATCGGTATGGGCAGGCTCAATCCGACCTCTTTACCTTGGTGGCGGCATGGCGCCACGCTCATTGACGATTACCACGGGAGCCGTCGATACCAATAACCCTAAAACTGACGACGGCGCGGGTAATGTAGTTTTACCCTCGGGGTCGGTGGTGGGATCGGTTGACTACGCACAAGGTGTGATCGTGCCGGATGTGAGTTCTGGGGCCTGGTCCACATCGGCGGGCATTACTTTTACTTATGGTGCCGCACAATCTCAATCCGCATTTACCGATTCTGTCGATATCGTCTTGTCGAACCGTGGGTCTGTCTACATTAAAACGATGTCGCCGCCGCCTGCACCAGGTACCGCCTTTGTCGATTTTATGGCGCTAGGAAAGTGGTACCGATTGCGAGATGAGCATGGCGATGGCGTTTTAAAGGGGGACGAAACCGCTTTTGGTGCGGGTTCGATCAACTACGTCACCGGCGCGGTTTTAGTGACCCTTGGTGCATTGCCGGATATTGGTAGTTCCGTCGTGTTTGCATGGGGTTCATCGGTAGATAATCACGTCAGAACCAACACGGCCAGCGGGTATTTCAGCTCGGTAGTCTTAAGTCAAGCTGGCGCTGTAAAAACCTCAGTATCGGTATCGGTGACAGTCGCTGGCGTCGTTAAAACATTGACCGAATCGGGTACCGGTGTGCTGGCCGGTGGTGGCTTGACCGGAAAAATCAACTACACAACAGGTGAAGTGACGGTCAACGGCTATCGTGATCCATCAACCGATATGTCTGTCACCTATTCATTCGGAGCGATCTCAACGGGCTTGCCCACAACGTTATCTGAGTCATTTACGAATATCGCACGTGAAGTTGACACCACACTAATTTTACAAACGACATCAGCATCTGCTCTGATACCGCGTACCGTTAAATTGGAGTGGTCGACCTCCTTTAATTTAATGAACCCTTCTACGCCTATTGGCGGGAATTCAGTGGCGACAATTCGGCTGGAAGATGATGGGGTGGGCAATCTTAAAAAGCCTGACGGCACCATTTTAGGTACGGTCAACTACGCGACGGGTCAATTACACTTCCAACCGGCAACATCCGTACTCGTCCCTACACCAGTTTGGGTTTTCACATCGGACGCCAGATATTCGGGGGGTGGGTACTCAACCTATACAGGAACCCAAGCTGCGGTGCCGCTAATCACGGATGCACCATACGCTACGACGTTTACGGTGAAGTATCAAAACACCGCTAGCGTCGGTGCGGTATCGGGAGCCACCGAAGTGTTTAACGCACCGTTAAATTTTGATCTGGTCACAGGATCAAACGAGAATATTGTCATAGGCAGTGTTGTTTTTAAAATCGGCTCTGCCCGGTATATAGATCGTGCCGGTTCAATTTATAAGGATGTTGTCCCGACCACCGGAGCGGGTAGTTTGGCCGGAACCGTTGATTATGTCACCGGAAAAGTGTCTCTCAGCAATTGGGCGTATTCAGCTACGACACCAGTGCTAACGGTGGATTCGTGTCTTACTTTTGTGAGTCAACGCGGTACGATGACGGCCAACTTCCGTACAGCCGGTGCGCCGATACGACCCGCTAGTTTTTATGTACAAGCGACTGCATTGGATGGTGATCTGGTGACAGGCACATCGGACGCCGATGGCAACATTACTGGCACCTTTGTCGTCGGCGTCGTTAAAAATACCACGGGTGTTGCACGGCTTGCCTTTGGCAATATGGTTGTCGCCGCCGGACATGAGTCAGACTGGTGGTATAGCGCAGGAGCGGTTGTCGGTGGAATGATCTTTAGACCTAAGCCGGTGTTTGCCAATAGCATTCAATACAACGCAGTGGTGACATCAACGTTGCCGCTCGATGCGTCAATCATTGGCTTAGACCCCGTGCGCTTGCCGTCGGATGGTCGTGTGCCGGTGATTCGGGCAGGTGATATGTCGGTTATCCACCATACGGCAAAAACGACTGCTCAGACCGTCAGTAATGCACAAGTGGTCAATGTGGGCCGGGTGCGGTTGTCCAGACTGCGCGTTTTTGGCGCTAATAACCTGCCGATCACAACGGGTTTCACTGCTGACTTAGACGCTGGCACTGTCACCTTCGCGGACGTCACCGGTTACTCGCAGCCTATCAGGGTTGAGCATCGCATCGAAGATATGTCGATGGTTGCGGATGCGCAAATTAACGGAAGCATTTCGCTGACACAAAGGTTGACGCACGATTTTCCGCTCGGAGCGTACATCAGCTCGGCGTTAATCATCGACAACATGAAGGCTCGCGTCCAGCTCATTTTTGATCAAGCCACGTGGAATTCAACATTTAGTGATTCGCTAGTCGGATCTGTGGCAACAGCAACGTTTAACGATGCGCTGGCACCAATCGTAGTGACGAACGCCGGGGCGATTACAGAACGATGGGCGATCCAATTTACCAACACCACAACATTTAACCTGATCGGTGAACACGTCGGTGTGATCGGCAGCGGCAATACAGCAACGGATTGCAGTCCCCTTAATCCGACAAACGGGTATCCCTATTTAACGATCCCTGCCGTGGGGTGGGGTAGTGGCTGGGCAGCCGGTAATATTTTGAGAATAAACACTATCGGCGCGCTGTACCCCTTGTGGGTGTCCCGGACGATCCAGCAAGGTCCGGCGACATCGCAGGACGATTCATTCACAGTTTTAATACGCGGCGACATTGATCGTCCATAGGAGATTTACACATGACGTCACCAGTAGATACTAGCGTTAAATACTTTCATTCTGAAATGGGCGATGCGCCTGTTTTGGATGGAACTCCAGGCTCTCTTATAGCGGTATTGGATGCGTGCTTAGTCAACGGGTTTTCGCTTAAAAGTGTTGTGTCACTGACGATTGCAAGCAACGTAGCAACCGCAACAGTCAGTGCGGGACATTCGGCAGAAGTTGACAGCGTAATCCTTGTCACAGGGGCCACGCCTACAGCGTTAAATGGCGAGCAAAAAGTGACATCAGTCGGCGCAAACTCACTCACTTTCGCCACTTCAGGCGTGAGTGATCAGACAGCGACAGGAACCATCTCTTTTAAACTCGCACCGGCTAAATGGGCAAAAACGTACAGTGCGACGAATTTGGCGGCTTACAAATCCTTAGACGTCAGCGCCACCGCTTGTTTGGTGAGAGTTGATGACACCTCCGGCCAGTTCGCCAAAGTAATAGGCTACGAGTCTATGTCGGACGTCAATACCGGTTCTGGACTATTTCCAAGTACCGCGCAACACTCAGGCGGGTCTTTTTGGAGTAAGAGCAACGCGGCCAGTAGTGTCGCTAGAAAATGGTTACTTGTCGCCGACAGTTCGGCGTTCTATTTCATGCCTTGTTTCCACGCTTCGTATGTCAATAGTTATGACTCTTATTTTTTTGGTGACATTCTATCTGTCAAATCCGGTGACGCGTACCGTTGCGCAATAAGTGGCGCATTAGCGGATATATCCACCTCCGTCCCAGGCAATCAAAATCATCTTAACTTCTCGGACCCGTCAACGTATTCAGAATTGTTTTGCGCACGTAGCTATTCAGGTTTGGGTACGGCGGCGCAAATGCGCAAATTTTCACCGAGTCCTTTTTCGGTCTCAACATCCAGATATTCGTCTCAGGGGAGCATGCCGTACCCTAACCCTGCGGACGGAGGGTTTTACTTTACGCCCGTAAATCTAATCGAACATTCCAGTTTGGTGTTTAGAGGCGTGTTCCCTGGATGGCTATCTAACCCCCAAACCATTGCCGACGGAATGTTTTACACTAAAGATAAGGTGAACGCAGTACCACTATCGTCTAGCCGTAATTTGATAACGGTGGGCTGCGGTTACACACCCACCGTGTCGCTATGCTTTATTGATGTAACCGGTCCCTGGAGATAGGAAATGTCAGATACCTTTTACTATCAATGCAAAGCTTTACTCAACTTCGAGGGAGCTAACGGAGATACAACGTTCATCAACTATGCGTTGGGACCTACCCTGGTTATCCAGTCAGGAACCCCGTCGATAAGCACGTCGCAAAAGAAATTCGGAGCTAGTAGTGTGTATTTTAATGGCTCTAGCAATTTAATATTTGCGTCGCCTATATCCCTTGGGACGGGAGACTATACGTACGAAGGGAGGCTTTACCTGACAACCATGCCCTCCGGGTACGGGTCTATTATCACCGATGGGGGATCTTCGGGCATTTTTATCACAGGGGCGAAGGCGGTATTTTATGATAGTGGAGATCGTTGCGCCTCCTCCACGATAACTACGGGGGTGTGGTATCACTTAGCTGTAACTAGGGAGGCAGGGCTAACTCGCCTTTTTCTTGATGGCGTGGCTAGTGCCAGCACGCACTACGACCCGTATTCAAAAGCAATATCCACCCTCGGGGGCCACGGGAGTGAGTTCATGACGGGGTACATCGACGATGTACGTATTACGCAAGGCGTAGCCCGCTACACTGCTAACTTTACGCCGCCAGGTGCGATAGACATTTCCGCGCCTCAGGTTTATCCCAAACGCCTGCCCCTAGACTTTCATAAAACCTCTCTAGTCGCTTCATTCGCCACACCCAAAGCGCTGGTGCCAGTGGATCGCCACAAGGATATCTATTTCGGAGGAGCGGGAGAAATTTCAGGTACCGTGAAAGAATCAGGCACGCCGGATTTCGCAGTAGTTCGTAGGGTGAGATTGCACGTTAAAAAAGACGGAGTTTTGGCAAGGGAAACATGGAGCCATGTTGACGGTAGCTACAGTTTTAAAAACATCGCGATACAACCGTATTACGTTGTCTCAAATGACCACACGGGCAACTTAAATGCTGTGATCAAAGATAGTATCGTCCCAGAGGTGCAACTATGACCTTAAGCGTCTCGTTACGACAAAAACAAGCGGTATCGAATGCGCGTAAAAACGATATCGATGCCGCCAGTTCTGCAGGAAAAATGCTGTGTTACGCCGCGCCGCGTCCTACCGCTGGGGGAACCCCATCGGCTCCGGCGTTGTGTACGTTTTTGTTCACCGACCCTTGCGGAACCGTCGATGCGTCAGGTCTGCATTTAACGGTAGCAGCACCCGCGCAGGTCGTTACTGGCGGCGACATTGATTGGTGTCGAATTGTCGATGGTGATGGTAACTACTGTAACGACGGTAACGTGCGTATGCCGAGCGACGTCGACGCCGCCACGGCAGACTATTTGGTTGATCGCGCAAACGTACTAGCAGGTGGTTTTGTAGTTTTGGTTTCTGCGCTGATAGCTGAAGGCGGTTAAGACCGTGACTGTCGATTTACTATTTTCGAGTGCGTTAAACACTTCGCGCCCTGTTGATTTGACGTTCGGCGCGGATGATGATGCTGCGATCACATACGCGTATCTCACTCTCTCTTCAATAGTTCCTGCCCCCACAGCGTCGGGTCGCATTGTTGACGTAGTCAGCATGAGTCTCACCAGCATAATTGCTGCACCAACCATGAGCGCAGGCATGTTTTACGACAATGCCGTCTATCGCGGCCCGACTGGTCAGATGAAGGCGGACTGGCAACTTGCTAATAAACGATCAAAATACATTGAAGATCGTGTTGAGGCGGTTGCGCATCGCCCCTCGGTGAAACAATCGACGTGGCAATCAGCGGTCAACGCTTCAGTTTCTACCTCTGTGCTCATAGCGTCGGGAGTATCTGCCAAAAGCGCTCATTCATCCGATTGGAAAAAGGGTATTTCTGTAAAAAATGAATACTCAAGCGAGTTTAGCGACATGATTCGCCAGCCTCGACCATCAGTGACAAGCACCCATCAGCTTGCAGTGCCCGTATCTGCGATTAACTTTTCAGGCTGGCAGGATAGGTTTCGCCGCCCTCGACCCACCCTCAAATCAACATGGGGGCTTGGTGTTCGGATGGGGATTGATCGGCTCTCGTTGGCAGGGGTCGCCCAACCCTTACTAAAACAAACGAATTCACATTGGCAAGTCGGGAAAAAACCACCTGCAGGCATGCATACGCGTCCAGTAGTGCCGCCTGTTGGCGGTTGCTACACACCCCCTAAAGGTAGCTCGGTAGATTTACTGTTCAATAAAAAGTTCGTACTGAGTACCAATATTTTATTTAGTTGTGCGCACAGCACAATCCCACCAGCTACCCAGATTGTCCCAGTCAGGAGAACTTATATTGTGATTAATGATGTCAGCCTTAGACGCGTGGAAGGCAACCATATTTTGCCTGATGTATCCCTGACGTTAAACATTGATATGGATAGTTGGACGTGGGGTTTTTCTGCCACTTTGCCTGCCTCTGTGCTTTCATTAATTGAGCCAGGCGTATCGGGTGACCCAGTGATCCTAGAAGCCAAGGTCAACGGTGCCTCTTACTTATTGTTGGCAGAAGGCATACAGCGTGACCGTGTTTTCGGAAAATCCTCTATACAGGTGACAGGCCGAGGACAATCAGCCATGCTGGCAGATCCGTATAGTCCTATCCTGACCTTTGCCAATACCGCAGACAGAACGGCTCAGCAGCTGATGAATGATGCCCTAATGGTAAATGGTGTGTCGCTTGGCTGGGCGGTTGACTGGCGCATAGGTGATTGGCTTGTGCCTGCAGGCGTATGGACTTATCAAGGCTCTTACATGAGCGCGGTGACGACCATTGCGGCGGCGGCTGGCGCATTCATTCAGCCAGATCCAGTCAACAAGACATTACGCGTGCGGCCTCGCTACCCCGTTAAACCGTGGGAGTGGGCAAGCGCCACCCCTGATCTTGAATTGCCTTCAGCGGCCATCGTTAAAGAATCCATTTCATGGATGGACAAGCCTGCTTACAACGCGGTCTATATTAGCGGCGCAAATGATAGCGGCATTCTGGGCTACGTTAGGCGTACAGGCTCAGCGGGTGACCTGCTAGCGCCTATGGTGACTGACGCTTTAACTACAGATGCGATTGCAGCCAGGCAGCGCGGCATTTCGATATTAGCGGATACCGGCCGCAGTGCCTCTTACTCCCTGAGTCTGCCGATATTGCCGGAGACCGGCATTATTGATCCAGGCTCGCTAGTACGGTACGTCGATAGCGCAACGATCATCGGTGTGGTGAAGAGTGTTTCAGTCAGTGCCAGTCAATCCACGGCACGCCAAACCATAGAGGTGCAGACCTATGTCTAATTTATACCGACTCTTTAAAGACCTGATCCCCGAAGCGCCATTGCTGGTCGGCACGGTTGCCGCTGTCTTGTCCGGGCATTGTTTAATCACCTTGCCAGGTGGTGGTCAAGTGACTGGTCGGGGTGTCGGCACACTGGGGCAAACAGTCTTTGTGCGTGATGAGGTGATTGAAGGAGATGCGCCGAATTTAACGGTGGAAGTAATCGATATTTAGTAACAAGAACAGAGCGACTAAAACGATGCGTCAACACCGTTTTAGCCGTTCGATTGCAGTGAATGCCTGCGCACAAACCAAGGCTCTGCCACCCCGTACGGAGGCGGCGAATCTTAGCACAGGGGCGTTAAATGATAGAAATTCGTTGCGGTAATTGTCATAAAAAATTAGGTGAAGGCGAATATCAAAGGCTCAATATCAAATGCCCGCGATGCAATACATTAAATCAATTGAGTGCCGTGAGCGCCCATCAAGAACGCCCAGGAGCGTCATTAGGAGTATCAAGCAATGACAAACCCCATCATCCCATGGCTAGGCGGTAAGCGCCGTTTAGCAGATAAGCTCATGCCACTTTTCCCTAAACATGAATGTTATGTAGAGGTGTTTTGTGGCGGTGCGGCCCTCTATTTTCTTCGGCCATTCCCAGCGGCCACCGAGGTAATCAACGACATCAACGGCGAATTGGTGAACTTATACAGGGTCGTGCAGCACCACCTGGAAGAGTTTGTCAGACAGTTCAAGTGGGCAATCAGCAGCCGTCAAATCTTCAAATGGCAGAAAGACACCCCACTAGAAACGCTTACCGACATCCAGCGCGCCGCCCGATTCTACTACTTGCAGCAGCACGCCTTCGGCGGCAAAGTCACTGGCCAGAACTTCGGTACTGCCACCACAGGCTCACCGATCAACCTATGCCGCATAGAAGAAGCCCTAAGCGCTGCTCACCTCAGATTGTCCGGCACCTACGTAGAAAACCTCACCTGGCAAGACTGTATGAAGCGCTACGACAGGCCGCATACCTTCTTCTATTGCGACCCGCCATACTGGGAGACTGAGGGCTATGGCGTTGACTTCGGCTTTGAGCAATACCAACAAATGGCCGAATTCATGCGCACCTGCAAAGGCAAAGTCATGGTTAGCATCAATGACCACCCAGCCATCAGAGAAGCGTTTAACGGTCTGCACATGATGGGGCTGGATATAAAGTACAGCGTATCAAACACCCACGGCCAGCCCGAAACCAGCAAGGAACTGGTGATCATGAACTGGGAGCCGAGCATCATGGATAGCCTGTTCTGACAGCATCGATATGGGAATTCGCATATCGATGTCGAGTGAATGTTAAAGCAAAGGCCGCACGATGCGGCCTTTAACGCTTTTAGTGACAAATAACCCGCTAAAATGGCAAAACCGCAGTGCCAAACATAATGCAAACGGGTGCCAAATTCGGCGCGGCGTTACATTAAGCATCCTATGTCACAACGCGCACTATTCATGCGGGTTTCCAGCCAATTGCCTTGAAAACCCGCATGAATAGTGCGCGTTGGGCATGCCTGCTTTTTAAATTCAGCGTTTTTTTACAACGATACAACCAATGGAATAGCCCGCGCCGAATGAGCAGATCACGCCGACTGCACCTTTGGCTAAGTCAGCCTGGTGCTTGTGGAAGGCGATGATGGAGCCTGCTGAAGAGGTGTTGGCGTAGGTGTCGAGAATCGTCGGGGATTCTTCGGGTGTTGCGTCGCGGCCGAGGATCATGCGGGCGATCAGCAGGTTCATATTGAGGTTGGCCTGATGTAGCCAGAAGCGCTGGACTTCGGGGATCTGGATGCCGGCGTCTTGGACGGTGGCGGTGATCGTGGCGGCCGCCATAGGGCAGACTTCTTTGAATACTTTGCGACCTTGCTGACGGAATAATTTGTCCGGTTTGCCGATGCCGGATTCATCGGCACGGTTCAGGAAGCCGAAGTTATTGCGGATGTTGTTGGAAAATTGCGTCTTCAGCTTCATGCCGACAATATCAAACTGGTTGTCGGAGGTGGCGAGGTCGGCGCGCTCCAGCAAGATCGCCGTGCAGGCATCGCCGAAGATGAAATGACTATCGCGATCACGCCAGTTCAGATGACCGCTGGTGATCTCTGGATTCACGACCAGGACAGCACGTGCTTGTCCGCTCTGGATCGCGGTGACGGCGGCCTGGATGCCGAAGGTCGCTGACGAGCAGGCGACGTTGATGTCGTAGCCAAAACCCTCAATGCCCAGTGCCTGCTGAATCTCGACTGCCATCGCGGGATAGCCGCGCTGCATATTGCTGGCGGCACAGATCACTGCATCGACATCGGCAGCGGTGCGGTCTGCGCGTTCTAAGGCTTGGGTGGCGGCAGCGACGGCCATCTCGCACATGACGGATGGCTCATCATCGCTGCGCTCTGGAATACGCGGCACCATGCGATTGATGTCGAGCACACCTTCTTTGTCGATGACGAAACGTGATTTGATGCCGGAGGCTTTTTCGATAAAGCCGACACTGGATTCTTCGAGCGCAGTCACTTCACCGCTGGCGATCGCAGCAGCGTTGTAGGTATTGAACTGGTTGACGTAGGCGTTGAAGCTGGCGATGAGTTCTTCGTTGCTGATGGAGAGCGATGGGGTAAATAAACCGGTACCGCTGATGACGACTGTATTCATCTCGATGTCTTTCTTATAATAAGGGAGGCGCAGCAAAAAAATTGCGCGACGATGCCGCTCAATTCTACACAAAATTGCTCCCCTTTAAGGAATTGCATGTCGTGAATAGAGCGCTTGTTCCACATGGCAAGTTATAGTCTTGATTACATAGCGACTATATTGGTGAACTGATTGCGCGTTGTTGATGGATCTGTAAGCTTGTATGAACTAGCTTGCTTTATTTGAGTTGCCGTATCATGGCAAATTGAGCTGGTTTTACTGTCAGGGTCTCGGTCTTGCATTCCGGATGCGAATGCCATTGAGCTTTAAGAAATTGAGGAAAATTACGATGTTAAGCGCGGCACAAAAAGAGCAGTTTGTCCAAGACGGTTATTTGATTTTGCCTGATTTTAAATCGCTATCAGAGATCGCCGCATTGCGTGAGCGCGCGGGTTGTATTGTTGATGAATTTGATCCGTCTAAAAGCAGATCGATTTTTACGACACAGGAACAGGAGAAGGCGACCGATGATTATTTTTTGCAGTCTGCGGACAAGATCCATTGTTTCTTTGAGGAAGAGGCTTTTGACGAGCGCGGTGAACTGAAGCAGGCAAAAGCATTGTCGATCAATAAGATCGGACATGCTTTGCACGATATTGATCCTGTGTTTATCGCTTTTTCAAGAGATGAAAAACTTGCGCAGATCGCAGCAGATATCGGCTTGGCAGAGCCGCAGATCTGGCAGTCGATGTATATCTTTAAGCAGCCAGGAATTGGCGGCGAGGTGCGCTGGCATCAGGATGCAACGTATTTCGACACCACGCCGGTCAGCGTGACAACTTTTTGGTTTGCGCTGGAAGATGCCTCGCTGGAAAACGGTTGTCTGTGGGCGGAGCCGGGCGGTCATCGCACGCCTTTGCGTGAACGGTTTATTCGCGAAGGCAATCAGGTTGGTGTGGAGAAACTGGACGCGATGCCCTGGCCTGATGACAGCACTGCTGTGCCGCTCGAAGTCAAGGCAGGTAGCCTGGTGTGCTTTCATGGATTGCTGCCGCATTACAGCGCGCCGAACCGCTCGCCCGTGTCACGCCATGCCTATACCTTGCATGTGACTGATGGGCGTACAGCGTATTCAGCAAAAAACTGGATACAGCGCAGTGCTGAATTTCCGGTGAGGGGATTTCGCTAAATTATGTTTTGACAGTGTGCTTCCCTGATGTAGTGATGTGGACTGAATGACGTCGTCATTTCGCGACCACGATTATAAAAAAACCGTCAATGCATTTTACATTGACGGCTTTTATTTTTGCCGATCATCTCATTATTTAAATGAGATGATCGGTACGGGGTAATTACTGTGCGATCAGACTGACATCATCCACTAGGAATGAAGTTGCAGTGACTGAACCTTCAACACCGAGGAAATAGATGCGGATTGTTTGACCTTTATAGGCGCTCAGATCAAAGGTTTTGTTCAGATAGGTACTGCCTTTGTTCAGATTGGAATAGGTCGCCAGTGTCGCGAGTACGGTATTGCTGCTGTTGCGTACCTGTACTTGCAAGGTGTCAAATGCCTGCGTCGTTGTTGTTTCATCCGAGACGACTTTTAACCAGAAACTCAGCGTCGCCGATGTGCTGGCGGACGGGATAGTCACTTGCTGATAGATCGAATCTGTATGCGCCGCACCGTAGCCGTTCATCCATGCTTTGTAGGTTCCTGCATGTGATGCTTGCGTGGTGTCGGAGCTGACGACGCCGCTGGTGGCTGTCCATGATGTGCCGCCACTTTCAAAGCCGCCATTGAGTATCAGTTGCGTTGAGGTGGTGTTGTTGACGGTGAAGCTGACGGCGCTTGAGGTGCCGACATTGTTTGCCGCATCATAGGCTTTGGCAGTCAGGCTGTGCGTTGCATTGCTCAGCGTTGAGGAGGCCAGTGTCATCGAGTAAGGCGAGCTCGTGCTGGAACCTTTTAAAGTCCCGTCGACATAGAACTCGACCTTGGTCACACCCACATTGTCCGTGGCTGTTGCTGACAAAGTGATGGTGCCGCTGCTGCCGCTTTCCGAGGCGCTGACCGTCGGTGCTGTCGTGTCTGCCGTGGCGTTGCTGACACTGAAGCTGACTGAGCTGGAGGTGCCGACATTGTTTGCTGCATCATAGGCTTTGGCAACCAGTGCGTGCGAACCATTGCTCAGTGTGGCTGAGTTCAGTGCCAGGCTGTACGGTGAGCTGGTTGAGCTTCCTTTTAAAGTGCCATCAACATAGAACTCGACCTTGCTGACGCCCACATTATCCGTGGCAGTGGCTGCCAGGGTGATGGTGCCGGACGTACCGGTTTCGCTGGCGCTGACGGTTGGTGCCGTGGTGTCGCCGCTACCTGTCGTTTGTGTTACCCAGACTGGTGCCGACCATAAGATATTGCCGTCATCCTGAGTAATTTTGGCGTAATAAAAATGCTCGCCGACGGATGGTGTAATGGTGGTCGATGCCGTGCTGGAAAGCAGGCTGACTGTGCCGTTACGCCCAGGTACACCTTCATACACCGCGACTGTCGCCGCAGTACGGCCTGTGCTGCTGGCAAAATTGGTGACCAGATTCAGGCTACCGCTATTGGAGAAACGTTCACCCATGACATGACCATTAGCGGTCAGGACCAGTTGTGAATTTTTATCCATGGTCGCAAAGACGCGGCGCGCTTTTAAGGCCGCAATAAAATTGGCGCTATTGAGTGCGCTGCCGTTTGGCAAGAGAACGCCGGTACGGTTGGTATAAGACGCTCCCCAGTTGGCGCAGTGATTATCCTGATCGGTACTGAAGGCCACGTGATAACCGGCTTCCAAGGCTTTATTACAGGCACCCTCGTAACTGCTGCGGCTAGTTTCTGTTTCGGTTGTGTTGGTTGAGAATGCTGAAGTATTCAGCACTTCGCACAAGACCATGGCTTGATCGCCGTCCGCTGTATAGCCGAGGTCAACACCGCCCGCATTGAACTGACCGCTGCTGGACGGATGGTTGAATTGACCGATCCAGCCGCGTGAGCGCATCAGGGTGTATAAGGCGGCGTAATCACCTTTCGCCGTGTAGGTATCGCCAATCAGTTGGTTGCTGCTGTTGTATTCCCACTCTAATAATTCCGTTGTATTGAAAATATTCATGTGACCGCCATTGTTGATCACGCCCCATTCCAGGCCGTAGATGCCGAGGAAGTTTGGATGAGATGAGTTGAAGCTGGTCGCTGCTGCCAGACCGGACTGGAACAGATTCTTCGCAGTAGTCGGACTGGCGGAGGCATTGGTACTGTCTGAGCCGTCATACATGTGGTTATGTTCCGAGGTCATCAAAAAGTCCAGACCGCGATTCAGTGCGTATTGATATGCATCCGTCGGGCCGAGGGCTGCCGACTGCGGATTTTGTGCACCGGTACAGGAGCTCAGCGCTCCGCCGCCATCGCTGTGATTGGTCTGGCTGTGCAGATTGCCGAAGTACACTGTGTATGGCAATGAGTTTGGTGCGGCTGCGAATTGACGTGTTGTGGCACTGACACTGCGCGTTGTACTGGTCGCGCTGGTTGCCGTTGTCTGTGCTGCTTTTGCCTTGGTTGGTAAGGCACTGAAGGCTGGCATGACTGGCGCAGCTTTGATGCCGACCAGCATAGGCCAGCTTTGCGTGATGATTTCTTCCTTGCCTTTGAGCAGAACGCTTTCGACAATTTTTTCCGGTGTGCTGGCACCTGCGGCAAGCGCAGATAATTTGGTGGTGTCATTTGCCGTTGCGGTCAGGCGCACTTGGTAGATGCCGTCGACCATACTTGCGCTGCCGAAGCGGCGGCCAGCCCACAGGACTTTGGCGGTGACGGTTTGTTTCAGTAATTTTTCTACCCCATACCAACGGTCGACAACCTTACCGTCCGGCGCGACTAGTTCTAGGCGCCATGTGACGGACTGCTCTTTTTGCAGCAGAGGAAAGTCGAATTCCATGGTGAAATAACGTGATTCGTTACCGGCACGGAGTGCGGCATCCGCACGAAACGGCACGTGCAATGTTGCTTCAAATTCGTGATGGTCAGCGATTGAGGCATAGACGGTACCGGCTGTGCTGAGTCCGAGTGCGCAAACCAGACTGAGGTGATATGCCAGCTTTTTGAGCTTGCTGGCCCGACCCTGATGTTGCGTTAAACCTTGTAGTGGATGTTGCATGAATTGTTTCTCCCTGAAAGCGATTTATAAATAGATCCGGGATCGTCCGGACTGATTTTGTTTCTACACGGGTAAATCTGAAGCAAGTTCACTGCTAAAAACTACAACAAGATCGATACCGCATGAGGGAGAGCAAGCGATCCCGTAGCAGATTTCTCTTGTTGTGGACTGCGTTCCTTTTGCCGGAACTACAGACCGATACCGACCCTATGAAACCGGTAGTGATAACGTGGTAGTCATAACGCACTGCAAATAGCGCTGCACCGGATGTCATGGTGGTGGTCCATAGGAACCCAATGACTACCAGGCGAAGAACATGGCGTTATCAACGTTTGTGTGAAAGTCTGTGACAGCGGATGGATCAGCTAACTTCTTTGGTGCAACTTAAAGAGGATTTTTTATCCAAATACGCAATCGCTTGCGCAAACGTTTGCGTATTAACTGATGTATAAACAGGCAAGTCAAGGGTTTGAGTTTTATTTAAGAAAAAGTGTTAAATATTGTTGCGCATTTCAAACGGTTTGCCGTGATGCACAAATTTATTACATCTTGGTGACCATTATTTGTGCGCAATCAGCACTAACTTAGTGCTAAAAAACATAAAAATCGTTTAAACGATTTTTTGATGGAGTTGGGGATGTGAGTGCAGTTTGAGGATGCGGGCGTCGGCTATCCCGCATATCGGATCGTCGCATCAAGCGGATTTACGATGCGGACGAGGGGTTTTTTCTGAATCGGGATGTTAGTTTTTGCAACAGGTCATCGACATAAGTGAACACTACCGGCACCACCAGCAAAGACAATAACGTCGATGTGATCAGACCACCGATCACTGCAATCGCCATCGGTGCGCGGAAGCTGGGGTCGATGCCGATACCGAGTGCAATCGGTAGCATACCTGCACCCATGGCAATGGTTGTCATCACGATAGGGCGTGCCCGCTTGTGACCGGCGTCGAGCAACGCCGCCCGGCGTGACATACCGTTGCGGCGGGCGACGATGGCGTATTCGACCAGCAGAATCGAATTTTTTGTTGCAATACCCATGAGCATAATTAGTCCGATGAGTGACGGCATTGAGAAGGCGCTGCGCGTCACCAGCAATGCGACAAACGCACCGCCGATAGACAGCGGGAGCGCTGCGAGAATCGTGACTGGCTGCATAAAATCATGGAATAGCAATACCAGCACCATGTAGATACACAGCACACCGGTGAGCATGGCGAGGCCGAAGCTGGCGAACAGCGTTTTCATTTCTTCGGCATCACCGATTTCCATGCGGGTGACTCCCGCAGGCAAATTTTTTAAACTAGCGAGCTGATCCACTGCGTCACTGACTTCACCCAAGGTCTGGTCATTCAATTCGATATTGAATGTGACGTTGCGAGACCGATCCATTCTGCTGATCTGGGTTGGGCCGCTGCCCATGCTCAGATCGGCAACCTGGCCTAGCATGACGTGAGCATTTTTACCTGGTACAGAAAGCTGTGCCAGCTGACTGATATCCGACCGAGCCGTGACTGGAAAGCGCACTACGATCGGTATCTGCCGTTCTGGCAAATTCACTTTCGCCAGACCAGTATCATAATCTCCGACGGTGGCGATGCGGATCGTTTCTGCAATCGCGACAGTGCTGACACCGAGATCGGCAGCGCGAGCGCTATCAGGGCGGATCACAACCTCGGGACGTAGGAGGCTGGCACTGGAGCTGATCGCCCCGACACTTGGCAGTGTGCGCAGATCACGCAATACAGCTTCTGCAGCGCTATTGAGTGTCTCCGGATTATCACCGCTCAGCGCCAGCTGGAATTTCTCACCACTACCGCCCAGACCAATGCTGGCGCGTACTCCTGGTAAAACTTGCAAGCTCTGGCGCAGTTGGGCTTCAATGGCGGTCTTGCTCTCGCTGCGCTGAGAACGCGGGCTCAAGGTCAGTGTTAGATTCGCTTTATTAACTGAGCTGATACCGCCTTCTCCAAACGGATCTGAGCCTGCGCTGCCGCTGCCCACGGAAGTATAGATTTTGACGATATCTTTACGTTTCTCGAGTAACTTTCTGGCTTGCTCGGCAATCGCTAAAGTGTCCTGAAAACTGCTGCCCGGCGCCAATTCGAGTTTAACGACTGTTTGTGAACGGTCATCTGGAGGAACAAAGCCGGTTGGCAAGAAAGGAACTAATGCCAGCGAGCCAAAGAAAAACACACCTGCCAGTATCGACGTCAACAGCCGGTGTTCCAGGCACCAGTCAGCAAGTTGCATATAACGCTGCATCAGTTTGCTATCACTGACGGGATGAACAATCGGTTTTAAAAAATACGCGGCCATCATTGGTGTCAACAAGCGCGCAACGACCAGCGAGGCGATTACAGCCAGTGCCGCGGTCCAGCCAAATTGTTTAAAAAATTTACCAGCGATACCGCTCATGAACGCTGTTGGCAGAAATACCGCAACCAGGGTAAAGGTGGTTGCAATGACCGCTAATCCTATTTCATCCGCAGCTTCCATCGCGGCCTGATACGGCGTCTTACCCATGCGAAGATGCCGCACAATATTTTCAATTTCAACGATCGCATCGTCGACCAGAATGCCAACCACCAGAGCTAGCGACAGCAGTGTGACGGTATTAAGCGTAAAGTCAAAAAGATACATACCCAAAAAGGTCGGGATGACCGACAGAGGCAGCGCCGCCGCAGAGACCAATGTTGCGCGCCAGTCCCGCAAGAACCACCAGACCACCAGCACCGCCAGCAGCGCACCTTCAAACAGCAGATACATAGAACCATTAAACGATTCCTGAACCGGTTCCACCATGTTGTAGGCTTCGTCCAGCTTCAAATCTGGATGGGACAGCAGTAATTTGTCTATTGCCTCGCGAACACCTTTGGCGACGGTGATTTCGCTGGCACCACGGCTTCGTGTTACTTCAAATCCGACTACAGGTTTACCATCGAGCAATGCAATAGAGCGGCGTTCTGCTGCCGTATCTTTTACTGTCGCAATCTGTTTGAGCTGGATGCGACGACCATCGCTTAAATTAAGTTCGAGATTGGCAAGTTCATCGGCACTGGCGACCGTGGCAACGGTGCGGACAGCCTGCTCCTTATTTCCAACACCCGCTCTGCCGCCAGACGAATCTCGCTGCACTTGCCATAATTGACGGGAAATTTCTGCCGCGGATACATTCAGTGCTGCCATTTCTGTGGGATGTAATTCGACCAGCACTTCACGGTTCACGCCGCCGACACGCGCGACTTTGCCCAGACCCGGTACTGACATCAATGCTTTAGTCATCTGATTGTCGATCAGCCAGGACAAAGCTTCTTCATCGAGTTTGGATGAGGCGACGGTGTAGACCAGAAACGGTACGCCTGAGAACTCAAGCTTGCTGATGACGGGATCTTTGACATCGCCAGGCAATTCACCGCGAACGGTGCTGACGGCATTTCGTACATCGTCGAGTGCTTCGATGATCGGTTTTTCGAGGACGAATTCAATCGTCGTCAGCGACACGCCATCCTGTACGGTCGAATATAAATGTTTGACGCCCTGCATGCTACCGAGAGCGTTTTCCAGCTTGCGGGTGATCTCAGTTTCTATCTGTGCCGGTGCCGCACCGGGCAGAGCGGTCGATACCGTAATCATCGGCAATTCGATATCGGGGAAATCCTGCACCTTCATCGCATGAAAGCCGAGCAGGCCTGCCAGCGTCAGCAAAATGAACAGCAACAGTGCCGGTATCGGTGTTTTGATCGACCAAGAA
The DNA here is from genome assembly GCF_049340165.1 of Undibacterium sp. Xuan67W. NCBI lineage: Bacteria > Pseudomonadati > Pseudomonadota > Betaproteobacteria > Burkholderiales > Oxalobacteraceae > Undibacterium > Undibacterium sp. Xuan67W. Next base: position 33,346 of record NZ_JBMPPN010000019.1, on the reverse strand, counting down.
GAAAAATTAATCATGCGGTATCCCTGTACTTCCTTTGTGCGTCTTCTGAGCGTCTGCAGAATGTTTTCAGAATATTTTCAGAATATTTTATTTGCCGCTGACGGATGGGTTGTCATTGCTCTTCATGGTCGCGGCATCGACGATGCGCACAGTGTCTCCATCGGCAAGGAAGCCCGCGCCGCTATCAATGACTTTGCCCAGCTTATTGACGCCTGCGGCCTCACCGGCAGCACGAAGGATTTCGGTGCGGCCTGCCAGCGTCCGACCTGTGGTGACGCGGACTTGCCGGGCTTTGCCTATGCCATTACTACCTAGAGCATCGACGACGAAGACGCTGGCATAGCCATCGCGCAATACCAGTGCGGCACTCGGCACGGAGGCGGCATTATTGTCGCCCAGCAAAAACTCTCCTTTGGCAAACATGCCTGCACGGATGTTTTTTGTGTTTCCTATTTCGGGTAAGTCAACGTAGACGAGAGTTTTACGCGTTTGTGGATCGATCGTGGGTGCCAGCATGCGCACTTTACCTTTGATGCTGCTGCCATCATTGGCCATCATCGTTACATTTTGTCCAATACTGATCCGTGCACTTTCTTCGGCGGTCATTTCAGCACGCCATTCAAGCTTGCCCTGACGTATCAGGCGGAACAACTCTTGTCCGCTTTGCGCAACCGCACCAACTGTTGCCGCCCTGGCTGAAATAATGCCGTCATCGGGCGCGACCACATTAGTTTGTCTGAGGCGCAGCCGTGCCGCTTGCAAGCCGGCCTTTGCCGCGGAGACTTTTGCCGATGCGGTGTTCCTCAAGGTGGCATATTGGTTGATCTGCTGGATGCTAATAGCGCCGCTTTCTTTTAATTGCATGGCGCGACGGGCATTGCTCTGGGCTTCTGCGAGATTCGCTTCAGCTTCGGCTAATTGCGCTTCTTGCTGCGCGACCTCTGTATTGATCGCGTCTGTTGAAAAGCGGGCGAGTACCTGGCCGCGTTTTACCTTATCGCCGATCTGCGCCGATATGTCACTCAGGCGGATGCCATTGAGTTCCGCACCGATAATCGCCTCTTGCCAGGCTGCGATGCTACCATTGGCCGATAAACTGCTGGCCCAGTTTGCTGTTTGAACCGGTGCGAGCGTGACGCTCAGCGAGGGACGTCCGACGAGGCCTTTGGCACTCTGGCTGCCAGTGGATTGGTCGGCCGTTTGCGCTTTTCTAGCGAAGACAAACAATAACAACAGCAAGACGACGCCTGCGATGGCGATCAATTTAAAATGCTTGAGTGCATACTTCATGTGCCAACTCCGGATGAGTTTTTTTATTTTTGTTCGTTGTGTGCGATGGGTGAGTCTGGTGAACTGGCCGCATCGGACCAGTCACCACCAACCGCTTTGTATAAGGCGATCCAGGCGCTGGCCTGATCGCGTTGTAATTGCAATTTTTGTTGTTGACTGGCGAGCTGCTGTCTGAGTGCTTCTTCTTTTTCCAATGTACTGATGCTGCCCGCTCGCAGGCCGGCCTCCGCGCTTTGCAAAGCTTGCGTCCGTGCTGTATCGATTGCCTGATAATGTATTAGCATTTGATTCGCCGATTCCAACCGGACTAGCGCTTCCTCAACTTCTTTGACGGCGACTAAGCTTTGCTGACGAAAGTCTGAGAGATTCTCTGCATAGCGAGCCGATGCACCATCAACCGCGGCCTTGCGCTTACCCGCATCAAACAAGGGCAAATCCAGACTTGGCCCGAATGACCAGTTACTATCCCGCGCCGTTTGACCGGCAACGCGCACGCCAAATACATTGATCGATCCCAGCAGGGAAATCGAGGGATAACGCTTGGCTTCTGCAACACCGATTTCCGATGCGCTGGCAATTAGCTTCTGTAAGGCAGCACGCAAATCGGGGCGTTTTAGTAACACATTTGTTGGTATCTCGGAGACGGCGAAGCTAGGTACCTGCGGTAATTGACCGTGTACGCCAGTCAGCAAATCCCTCAGTTCTGGTTCTGGCATTGCTGTCAATACGACTAGCGCTTTTAACACGATGGCGCACTCGCTCGTTTGTTGTTGCCATTGTGTTTGTGCACTGGCGAGTGCGGCTCTTTGCTGAGCCAGATCAAGTGGTGAGACAAAGCCGGCGCCGGCTTTCTGCACAACTAATTCCAACGCGAGTTGTTGCGATTGGACGGTTGCTTTCTGCAAACCGGTTTGCGCCTCGCAATGACGCAAGCTGACATAAGTATTTGCCACCTCGGCTGCCAGGCTGATTCTTGCATCATGCCATTCGAGTTCCCTCGCATTGAGGCGTGCCAGTATCCCGCTTCGGGCGATCGATACAGCGCCAAACAGATCAATTTCCCAGCGCGCGTCGAGCCCCGCAATGGCGGTCGTTTGTTTTGTGGTTTGTAGTAATTGCGGATTGCGGCCATTCGTCACGCTGGCAGTCAGATTCAGACTGGGCCAGAGCGCCGCACCTGCGGCGTTGACATCGGCGCGCGCTTGCGCAATACGTGTAGTGGCTTGTGCCAGCGTATGGCTATGTTGCTGTGCATACGTCTGTAATGCGCTGAGCGTGGGGTCATTCCAGCTCGCCCACCAGTGGCTGAGTTCTGCCAAGCGAGAGCTGTTCGTTTCTGTGGACACTGTTGCATTGGTTTCGGTGCCAGCGTCGGGGACTTTTGCATACCATTGCGGGGCACTCTCGTGAAAGAGTTGTTGATCCGGTTTTTTTGTGTTCAGGCTGCACGCAGCAAGCATCCCGCTCATACATACAGCAGCTAGGGCGGTGCTCGCAAATCGTCTGGCATGACGTGCCATGTAAAACCTTTCGCAGCATTCTGATGCGAATACTTAGTTAGTTCGGGAGTCGTCTTGCCCAAAGGGCATGCAGTGAAGCTGGAACGCGCCATATTGCTTCAAGCAAACTCTCTTGGCAGAGGCTCTTAGCAGGCTCTCTTGTTTTTTTTGCAATGATGATGCTCTCGTGACACAGAGATTGTGTATTGCCCAGAAGCTAAGGTCAAATTTTTTGATGCAAAAATGACCTTAACGTCCGAATACTGCGGAATTTGTCACGTAGCGGTGACAGGCGCTTGATACGTGACGATGTCGCTCGAAAAAATAGCAGGCAAGGCAGGCTTAGCCGCGCAGGGCTTTTAGTTGCGTTTCAGCATCTTCTTTCATGCGTTTTTGCAATTGTGGTTTGAAATTTAGTGCTTTTTCGAATGTTGCAATCGCCTTAACTTTATCGCTGATGGCCTGCCAGCATTGTGCCATACGGTAGTAGGTGTAAGCATGGGTTTCAACGGCCAGTGCTTTTTCAAAATAATTCAAGGCATCTTTGTGTAATCCCTGTTCCTGCAACGCCCTTGCCATGCCATAAGCGCCAGTATCTTTATCCGGAAACCTTTGTTGGATCTCCTGAAAAATCCGCGTTGCCTCGGTATATTTTTTTTGTTGTACATACAGGCCGCCGATGTTTTGTAAAACACCGCGTTGCATGTCGCTGAGCACGTCAGATCCCGATACGTTGACAGATAATGCGGAGGATTCGGCGCGCGCGAATTTCTCGTCAGATAAATCAATTTTGGCTTGCATCAATGTACTGGCGGCAGTACTGATCTTTGCTGTTTCGTTGATGAAGTTTTGCGCTTTACCCTTGCCGCCGCCAACAATGCCCGGTGCCTGCATGTAATACTGTAAAAGTCCGTCACGGGCTGAGAAATTTTTCGGATCCAGTTCGACGGCTTTCTGGAATGCGTCACGGATTTTTGTCGCATAACCGATCGCGGACATAATGCCGCCCATCATTGCCTTGGTACCGAGTACCTTTCCGAGGCTTTCCTGACATTCTGAATTGCTCGGATTAGTGCTGATACATTGTTCAGCAAGCTTGCTGGCATCATCCAGGCGATTCTCTTTGTTCTCCATTAAAATCAGATCGATTTTTGCCAGCAATGCGTCAGGATTATTTGGCTCCATACGCAACTTTGTACTGGCAAGGCGCTCCACTTCATCATATTTCTTTGCTTTGAACAACGCGCTGTAGTCGTTGGCGAATGCGGTTTGCGAGGCTAGCAGTGCGATGGCGAATGCAAGGCTGCTGCGGGTGAGTGTGGTCTGGTGCAATTGCATGGATGATGCCCTTATGGGGTGAGCAAAAAAGAGAGGCGGAGGGGGAATGACCATCCGGTTCAGATGATCATCGCTTGTGATTAACGCGCCAAGGCTGATCATGGTTGACTCAGGCCGGCCTCGTCGCATGGTGGTCAGTGGTCCGGTTAATTTAGTGCATGCTGTTGAGCAGGATTTGCATAGGTTGCTGATTGACCGTAATAAGACCACGTTGTGGTCGGTCCAGGTCAATGATGCAAAAAATAACCAGAGCCACCAATAAAGCAAACACACTGGTCGCCATCAGATTACGGTTGCCGATGGCGCCGCAGGCATAGCCACTCAGTGCCGCAGTCAGCAAGGCCGAGATAAAGAGCAGCCAAAACACGGATTCCGGCACATGATTTTCGTGGGCATCGTTTTGTTCTGCACTGACGTCGATGGTGTCGTTAAGTGCCTGTACAAAGAGGGAATTATGGATTTGCCGTTCACGCCTCAATTCACTACTTGCGATGATCCAGATGTCACCTTGCAGCTTGCTGGTGAGCTGACTGATGTCTTGCTGTTTTTTTGCATCGATACCGGTCTGATGCGCTGCAAGCCGGACTTGTGCATACTCTTTCAGTTTGGCTTTGACCAGGTCTTTCAATGCGGGATCGAGCAAGTCACTGCGCAGATAGCTTGTGCCGATTGCATTGGCTTCTTTCAGAATGACGCCTTTGCGTAAATCATATCGTGCAGATGCCATGGCAAAAGAAAACGCAAGCAATAATCCGAGCAGTGCTAAGGCGGCACCCATCAATGTAGAAAATACCGAACTGGATTTTTCATACGCCAGAGGATCGCTACGGGTGCCTAGACGATAACTTAATTCAATGACGATAAATAAAAAAATCAATAAAGTGATGGCGATTTTCCATGCGTCGATCTGATACAAAATTTCCATGCGATTGGTCATGATCAATAGTCAAGTTGATTGCGACAGATCCATTTAATGAGGTGGCTTGTCGTTCGTTTTTTCTGCGGAGTTTGCTTGTGTGTCCGTTACCTCAGCGAGCAGATCTTTCGGAGGCAGGAAAAAATCTCTGGTGCCAGTCATAAAACGTTTCCAGAGTAATCTGTTCAAGGTATTGCCCTGACCAAAACTCACTCTTCTTGAGCGCAGAGCTACCATCATCGCCAGACTAAAACTCACTCCCAGATTCACCAGCCCGATCAGCATAATGCCACTCAGCGATGTGGCAACGACTTGCCAGGACATCACATGATCCAGCCCGACCAGAGCAAAAGCAAAGTTCGCACTCGAAAACGTAATGTGCCGTATATCAACCGGCAAACCAAAAAACACACCGAGCTGACCTATCGTGCCCAACATCACGCCAAAGAAAAAATTACCTGCCAGGGCGCCGAGGTTGTCGCCGATATAGTCAGTAGTACGTTGCAGCCGCTGTTCTCCTAATAATTTTCTGAGCCAGACCAGTTGACGCAGGCGCGCCGGAATATTCGAATAACTCGCCTTATTGTCGTAGTACCCCGAAATCAGTCCCGATAAAAACAGACAGATGCCTGCAATGGCCGCATGCGGTAGTGCGAGGCTGTGAAAGGGATCGATATCCTCCAGCAAATGATGGGCTTTATCTGGCGAGACCAGGTGATGACCATTGATCGCATACCAGGCCCATGCAATTGCGTTGGCAGTTGGTATCGCGAGCCCGATATTGCCGATAATCGCAATAAACTGCGAGCGCAAAACCCGGACGATCAGCTCGACGAGTTCATCGAGTTTTTGTTTGCCCTGATCGATCGATCTGGCAATCAATGCTGCCGTCATCGCTGGCTGCTTGGTCGCGATTGTCATGTGCAGAACATGTACCAGCATGAAGCCAAAGGAATAATTCAAACTGTACAAAACAGCATAGCCAAACGGCGCCATGATCAGTTTGCTGAACAGAATTTTGATCATCGCCATGAAGCCGACAATGAAGCCCGCTCCGAGCGCAGAGCGCATCATGGCGTACCATTCGCTGCGGTTGCTGGTGACGTAGTGTTCGCCGCTTTTGCCGGCACGCTCGGTCATTTGCAGTGACAGCAGCTCGGTATTGGTTTGCATCAGATCGCGAATGCTGCTGCTTTTGTTGTCTGCCAGTACCAGTTCTTTTAACAGACCGACGCCGATTTTGTTGGCATCATTTGTACTGCGAGAATCCAATAAACTTAGTATCGTCCTCAAGCGGCGAATACTCTGTGTCAGGCGTAACAGCAGACGCGTCAGACTAACGGATACACCTTGCAGTGCTGCTACTTTACGGATTTTTTGTACGACTTCTTCACATTGCGTCAGCAGAACTTCAATCTGCAAACTATCTTCGCGCTCGATTTTTTTATCGATTAGCCAGCGGCTAAATTGCGTTACGTAATCGTTGATAGCATCGTTTTGACGCAGGAAGGGCGATTCGAATTTTTCTATATCCGGATAATTTCTGACCAGTTCAGCTTCTAGCCCGATCGTGGTGATGCGATAGGATAGAACCTGTACCGCACTCAACACATCGTTGGTCAGAACCGCATAGGTAGTCCGCGGATGGCTGACTTTGAATCCCAGACACCGAAACAGATCCAGCCAGACTTGGTCCGCGACACCGCCGACCCAATGGTGATCCATCTTTTGATCAAACAATAGTCCAAAGACATCCTTGATGTAGTTGTCATTGACCAGTGGTGGTAAGAATTTTTCTGCAAATCGTTGTGATGCGGCGGCCCAGAAACCGATGTTTTGAGTGATGCCGGTATCGGTCAGCAGATGAACTGTCTTACGAGTAGTCAAGATGCAGGCAAGGTATTCGCGCAGTTCTCTGGCCCGAGCTGGATGCTGATGTAAGACGTAACACAAGGCGCGAATATTATCAGTCGCCTGATCGATTTTATGCGGGTGGGTGGGGCGCAGGCAGGCAATCAGCTCGCGTAAAAAACGGATGTCGCGATACGCAGGATCTTGCAACCTGGCTTCTGCGATACGGCTGAGGATGCTATCTATAGACAATATGTTCTCCTGTTCCTTCGGACGAAAGAGCTTAGTCCGATTTTATGTCAATTTGACATTGATTGTGGCGGCTATATTGGCGTTTTTGCTTAGGAATCTCTTAATATTACGTAGAGAAGTAAATCGGCAGATGAGTCCGGACTATACCCGTTCAGCATCATATGCATGTCCGGTTAAGCACTTGCTTATGGCTAGCTTACAGGCTGGTAGTCTCTGGTCCGACCTCCGATAATTGCCAGAAGTTCCACAGACGGTATGCAAATGCCCTGTTTTTCGACTACAGTATTGGCTTATTCGTTTATAGAAAGTGTGTGTTGGATAACCTTTTGCTGGTGATTGCCGCGCTGTTGTTGGTGGTATTAAATGGTTTTTTTGTTGCTGCTGAATTTGGCCTGGTGAAATTGCGCCAGACACGGGTTCGCAGTATTGCCAAAACGGGTGGAGTTCGCGGACGTTTGCTGGGCACGGTGCATCAACATCTGGATGCCTATCTTTCTGCGTGCCAGCTGGGTATTACGCTGGCGTCACTGGGTTTGGGGTGGATCGGTGAGCCGGCGTTTGCCCGGTTGCTAGAGCCACTGCTGGTGACTATCGGTGTGAACTCGCAAGAGCTGATACACGGCATCTCTTTCTTCTTTGCCTTTTTCGTCATTTCCTTTCTGCATATTGTTGTCGGTGAGCTCGCGCCTAAATCGATGGCGATCCGCATGCCTGAACGTGTTTCGCTGTGGACGGCTCCAGCCTTGTATGCGTTCTATTGGGTCATGTATCCGGCGATCTGGACCCTGAATTTTAGTGCGAACAAAGTATTGAAATGGCTGGGTCTGGATGCCACGCACGGCAGCGATGCGCATTACTCTCCGGACGAACTCAAGTTGATTTTGCGCGGCAGTCATGGCAGTAAAAAACTGACGCCTGATGAGTGGAGCATCATGGCGCAGATGCTGGATTTTGGTGATCTGGAGGTATCTGACCTGATGCGTCCGTTCAGCGAAGTTGTCGCCATGTACAAGGATCAAAGCCTGGCTGACAACATGGAAACCGCCTACCGCAACCGCTTCAGCCGTTATCCGTATCTGGATGCTGACGGTGAGACGGTACTGGGAATGTTGCATCTGAAAGATTTATTTCTGGCGCAGCAAAGCGGTAAGACGCTGGATGATTTAAGTGATCATTTGCGCCAGGTGGAATTTGTTCCGCCGACCATGCCTGCGCTTGAATTATTCCGTCGCTTTCGCAAAGGTGCGCCGCATTTTGCGATCGTCGGTTACAAAGAAAGTAAGCCGCTTGGTTTTCTGACGCTCGACAATCTGCTCGGTGCACTGGTCGGCCAGATACGTGATGAATTCCGCTTGAATGAAAACGACTGGGTGACGCTGGATGATGGTACCTTGATGGGTAAGGGGAGCTTGCCTTTGTTCACGCTGGGTATTGCACTCGGCATTGATCTCGATAGCGAAGAGGTTGAGTCGATAGGCGGCTTGATCATGCATACACTCGGCGATCTGCCAACAGAAGGCCAGAAAGTAGAGTTCGAGCGGTTTGACGCCGTCGTCAAAAAGATGAATGGACCACGTATCGTCTTGGTGCGCATCTATCCGAAGCAAAGTCCCTGATCAGATTTTGTCCCGATCAGGGATGATGTTATGCGCTTTTATTTGCAGACTTATTTTTTAATGCTGCAAGTCGATAAACCAAAAGGCAGGTAGGCCGGACAAAAGCGGAATGTTCCCGTCAAAACCGGCACGATGCCTAACCATCCCCACATCCCGATAAACCCGGTCAGGCTTGCGACAATGAGTCCCAGTCCCGCGATAATACGTATCCATCTGTCGGTGCTGCCTACGTTGATTTTCATGTTGTGCTCCTTGGTGAAAAATTTCATTTCCTGAATAGATAAATTCAGTGCATCGCTTGCGCACTGAATTTGTTTTTGTGATGCTTAAATTCCATTCAGCGGGATTTTTAAATAACGGACGCCGTTATCTTCTTTTGGCGGCAGTGCGCCCGCACGGATATTCACCTGCACCGACGGCAAAATCAGTACCGGCATGTCAAGACCCGCATCGCGCTTGGTGCGCATGGCGATGAAGGCACCTTCACTTACGCCGTCACGCACATGGATATTGTGATGACGCTGATCTGCCACCGTACACATCCATTGCACCTCACGTTCGTCTGGCGGGTAGTCATGACACATAAATAACCGGGTCTGCTCTGGCAGTGCCAATATTTTTTTGACCGATTGGTACAGCATGCGCGCATCGCCACCGGGAAAGTCGCATCGTGCTGTGCCGACGTCTGGCATGAATAAGGTATCACCGACAAAGACGGTATCACCGATCTGATACGCCATGTCGGCAGGTGTGTGACCGGGGACAAACAGCGCTCTGGCTGTCAGATCGCCGATTTGAAACTCTTCGTCCTCAGCAAATAGATAATCGAATTGTGAACCATCAACCGCGAAGCCGGGTTCCAGATTGAACAAGGCTTTAAATACTTTTTGCACCTGATGAATATGCGCGCCGATGGCGATCTTGCCGCCGATTTTTTCTTGCAGATAGTGCGCCGCAGACAGGTGGTCGGCGTGAGCATGGGTTTCTAAAATCCAGTCTAATGTCAATTGATGAGCGTAGAGAAAGTCCAGTATCTGATCCGCAGACGTGGTGCTGGTGCGTCCGGATTTGTGGTCGTAATTGAGCACGCTATCGATGATGGCAGCATGTCCGCCATCCCTGTCGAAGACCACATAGCTGACCGTGAAAGTCGTTTTGTCAAAGAAGGCCTGAATATGCGCCTCGGTTGGGGGCGTTGACGTCAGGATGTTTGCTGTAGGTTCCATATTCTACTTAATAACAATATATTGACTTACATAATATCAAAATATAGAATGTAGTCAAATACATTGCTTTATTTTTTATGCCAACTGACCAAGTCATTGAGATTGCGCAAATGCGCATTGCGGCGCAGGCCGCTACCAGCACCTTGCGTGCCCTGGCGAACGAGGATCGTTTGTTATTGCTATGTCAGCTTAGTCAGGGAGAAAAATCCGTCAGCGAGCTGGAAGAGTTGCTCGACTTGCATCAGCCTAGTTTGTCGCAGCAACTCGGTGTGTTGCGTGCTGAGGGGTTGGTTGATACGCGCCGTGATGGAAAACGTATTTATTATTCTGTCGCCGACCCTAAGGTCTTGCACCTGCTGGAGCTGATGTACGCCTTATATTGCCCTGAATAATACATACTTGGGGCGAGTATATTTTTGATGTCTATTAAATAAAGCGGATTAAGGCATATTTTTCATGAATTAATGGGGAGTATGTGATGAGAGGGATATTCAGATGACGATTGCATGGCAAGTATTTACCCCGTGGACTGCTCTGACAGGCGGCGCACTGATTGGGCTGGCGGCGGCTTTATTGATGAGCTTTAATGGCCGTATTGCGGGTATCAGCGGGATCGTTGCTGGTCTGTTGCAGCCTGCACGTGGTGAGTGGCAATGGCGTGCAGCGTTTGTTGCTGGCCTGATCATGGCGCCGTTGCTGTTTCGCCTGTTTGCAGCGCTGCCCGTCGCAACGATCGATGCTGACTGGCTGACGGTGGTGATTGCGGGTCTGCTTGTGGGTGTCGGTACGCGTTACGGATCGGGCTGTACTAGCGGCCATGGTGTTTGCGGTTTGTCGCGTTTTTCTCTGCGTTCGCTGGTGGCGACGATGGCGTTCATGGCATCTGGATTTGTGGTGGTGTACCTTGTCCGGCATGTGTTGCAACATATTGGGGGAGTCGCATGATGACGGTTTTGTTTGCCTGGATTGCCGGTTTGATTTTTGGTGTCGGCCTGATTATTGCTGGTATGGCTGATCCAGCAAAAGTAGTGGGGTTTCTGGATCTGACGGGTAGCTGGGATCCGTCTCTGGCACTGGTTATGGCGGGGGCGATTGTGGTCGCCAGCGTGACGTTTACGATTGTTCGTACCTGGCAAAAATCGATATTGGGTTTGCCTTTGATGATGCCGGCCAACACTTTGATCGACCGCCGATTGGTGGCTGGTAGTCTGCTGTTTGGTGCTGGCTGGGGACTGGCTGGAATCTGTCCGGGACCTGCGATTGTGCTGCTGGGTGCCGGTGTGGCGAAGGGACTAGTGTTTGTAGTCGCGATGCTTGCTGGGATGGGACTCTTTAACTGGCTGGAACGCCAGCGTTCTTAGTTTTTTTGTGGTGATCGTCCCGAGTAGAGGGCGAATCACTTTGTTGCTTCGCCTGAGAAACATAATTTTCTCTAGTCAATTTTCCTCAAAAATGAGCACTCTGATTGCTTTATTCATTGGTCTGATTGTCGGCGCTGTCATGGGCTTGACGGGCGCTGGCGGCGGCATCATTGCTGTTCCCGCGCTGGTGCAGGCGATGGGATGGCAAATGCAGCAGGCGATGCCAGTTGCCTTGCTGGCTGTCACTGCCGGCGCCGTGGTCGGTACGGTGGAAGGTTTCCAAAAAAAACTGGTGCGCTACCGTGCCGCGATTGTCATGGCCTTGGTGGGAATGCCGTTGACGACTGCCGGTGTCCTGGCGGCACAAACACTGCCACAAAGCTGGTTGATGACTTTATTTGCTGGGATTTTACTGATTGTTGCTGTGCGTCTGTTCAGGCATTCTGCGCAGGCGGCATCGGATCCGTCAGATGCGCAAGCGCCGCCGCTTTTGTGTATTAATAATGTGACGGGACGATTTGACTGGACGCTGACAACCAGCCTGGTGATTGCCGGTATCGGTGGTATTGCAGGATTCGTGACGGGATTGCTCGGTGTTGGCGGTGGCTTTGTGATTGTGCCGATGTTGCGCCGCTATACGAATCTCAGCATGCATGGCGCGGTAGCGACGTCTTTGCTGGTGATTGCGCTGGTGGGAAGCGCCGGTGTGGCTAGTGCGGTCATGCACGGCGCGGTGATTCCGCCAGAGTTCGCGGCGTTTTTTATGCTGAGTTCGGCGTTGGGCATGCTGGCAGGGCGTTATATCGGACGGCATTTGCGGGAGCATACGATACAGATTGCTTTTGCCGGATTGCTGGTACTGGTTGCGTTGAATTTCATTTATCGCGTCGTCACGGCATAAGCCTGCGCTGTAGCTACAACGACCGTAATGCCTGCTCTCCTTGCATCGTTTGCATGATCGCCTCAGCATTTTTATCTGTAATGGTTGTCATCGAAATTAATTGTCTGTCGCTGGAATAAATTCCCGAGTTTTTACGTATACCTATTTGTAACGCTCTTGTTATGAATGAATTTAACGACGAACTCAATGATGAATCTGGAGATATGATGAAAATTTCACACTTGGTAGCGGCTCTGCTGACCTCTTTTTCGCTCGCTAGTGTTGCATTAGCCGCCGATGTACCGGTCAAAAAATCCGGCGATATTCTGGTGAGTAAGGCTGGCATGACGTTGTACACTTTTGATAAAGATGTCACCGGTAACGGCAAAAGCGTCTGTAACGACGCCTGCCTGACACTCTGGCCTGCATTGACGGCAGCCGCCGGTGCAACTGGTAGTGGTGATTACACCGTCATCACGCGCGACGATGGTAGTAAGCAATGGGCATATAAAGGCAAGCCGCTGTATATGTTTGCAAAAGATAAGCAAGAGGGCGATCGCACTGGCGATAACGTGAAAGAAATCTGGCACGTCATTAAAAACTAAGGACACTACCGTCAATGGCATTAGCTGATCTCACCGCGTTAATGACCGACTGCTTGCCACGCCTGCGACGTTATGCGCGGGCGTTGGTGGCAGATAGAGTGCTTGCCGATGATTTGGTGCAGGACACGCTGGAGCGCGCGTGGCTGAAGCGTGCACAATGGCGCGCAGGCGGTGATATCCGGCCATGGTTATTTGGCATCATGCACAACCTCTATGTGACGCAGGTCAGACAAGGCTCTTTGCAACTGATCGATAGGGAGCAAGCCACAGAGGATAGTCGCAACGCAGACGGGCAGGAAGCGGCAGAGAGTTCGACTCGTGCAACACAAAGTGACCGTCTGGAGATACTTGATTTGCATACTGCTTTACGCATGCTGCCGCGAGAGCAGCGCGCAGTTTTGTTGCTAATCTCTCTTGAGCAGATGGATTATAAAGAGATCGCGCTGGCCTTAGATATTCCGCTCGGCACTGTCATGTCGCGCCTGAGTCGCGGGCGCGAAAAATTACGGCTGTTGATGGCAACTAATGACACGCCTCAAACTCATAAAAATAATTCTGGAACATTACCTACACTAAAGGTTGTTAAATGATGTCGCCGTCCATTCCGAGCATATCTGAAAGCGATTTGCACGCTTATGTCGATGATGCATTATCCGATGCACGCCGGCACGAAGTTGCGCAATGGTTGGTGGAGCATCCTGAAGATCTGCTAAGAGTGCAAGCTTACCAATCGCAGAATGTCGGAATCCACCAGATGATGGACGACGTACTCGATGAGCCAATTCCGCTGAGGCTGCAAGAGCAATTGTCTGCACAAAAATTGTCAGCACAAAGTCAGCGCTCTTTTTTTGCGTACTGGTCTCTGCAACGGATCGCCGCAGGCATCCTATTCGGGGTGATATGTGGTGCAGGTGGCGGCCTGGCTGGCTGGAATTTGCATGCAACGCAGAACGCGACCTTGGCAATCAACGAGCAGGACCATTCCGCAGGTAATCAGGCGGACAATCAGACCGATAGTCTGCCCCATCGCGCCGCCATTGCGCACGTGGTCTACACGCCAGACGTCAAGCGTCCGGTCGAGGTCGGTTCGGATCAGGAAGAGCAATTGGTCAAATGGTTATCGAAACGACTCGGCAGCCCGCTCAAACCGCCGAAACTAAGCGCAAAAGGCTATGAACTGGTCGGCGGTCGCTTGCTGCCGGGCATCTCCGGACCCGTGGCACAATTTATGTACCAGAACGCATCGGGTCTGCGTTTGACCCTGTATGCATCGAATGAAAACAAGAGTAACAAAGACACGGGTTTTCGTTATCTCAAAGAAGGTCAGGTCAGTGTGTTTTATTGGATAGACGGGCAGTTCGGCTACGCCCTGTCCGGCAATATTGATAAACACAGCCTGTCGCAATTATCGATGCTGGTATTTGAGCAGTTGCAGCCAGGGTCTGTGCCAGCTCAGCCAGAGACTCAAGCGCGTTAATACGCTAAGTGACTAATAAAAATCCCCGGTCGTTTTCAGTGATTACCGGGGATTTTTTTATGCTATCTGGAAGTAACTTACGGTATGTTTTTTATTCGCCTATGCCATGTGCTTGTTGATCTGCATGGTACGATGACCTCACCATTGCACCGACCGCTGCGTGGGCAAACCCCATTTTGTAGGCTTCTTCTTCAAACATTTTGAATACGTCGGGATGCACGTAACGGCGCACCGGCAGGTGATGTCCGCTTGGTGCCAGGTATTGACCGATGGTCAGCATATCGACATTGTGGGCGCGCATGTCGCGCATGACTTGCAGGATTTCTTCGTCGGTCTCACCCAGACCGACCATGATGCCGGATTTGGTCGGTGTGTTGGGATGCTGTTCTTTAAAACGCTTGAGCAGGTTCAGTGAGTAGTCGTAATCTGATCCCGGACGTGCTTCTTTGTAGAGGCGTGGTGCGGTTTCCAGATTGTGGTTCATGACATCGGGTGGTGCCATATTCAGAATTTCCAGGGCGCGGTCCATACGGCCACGGAAATCCGGTGTCAGAATTTCGATGCGGGTTGATGGTGACAATTCGCGGATTTTGGTAATGCATTCTGCAAAATGAGCAGCGCCGCCATCACGTAGATCATCACGATCGACGGAGGTGATCACGACGTAGCTGAGTTTGAGCGCAGCGATGGTTTTCGCCAGGTTCAGTGGCTCATTGACATCGAGCGGATCAGGGCGGCCATGACCGACGTCACAAAACGGGCAGCGGCGTGTGCATTTGTCGCCCATGATCATGAAGGTCGCCGTGCCTTTGCCGAAGCATTCGCCAATGTTCGGGCAGGAAGCTTCTTCGCACACGGTTACCAGATTGTTGGCGCGCAGGATGTCTTTGATTTCGTAAAAACGTGTGGTCGGCGAACCGGCTTTAACACGGATCCAGTCCGGTTTTGGCAGACGTTCCATCGGGACGATCTTGATCGGAATACGCGCGGTTTTACTGGCGCCTTTTTGTTTCTCAGTCGGATCGTATGCGGTGGTTGCTGCTGCGGAGACGGGTGTGTTTTCGGTTGTCATGGTGCTGAGTAATTACGAAGTCAAAAGGTCTTGCAAATGGTGAGCGAGGGTGTTCTGGACATCGTCCAGTGCTGCGCAGACACCTAGCGTTTTCATATCGACGGTGGCCAGACCGGCATAACCGCAAGGATTGATCCATGAGAATGGCGTCAGATCCATGTCGACATTCAATGACACGCCGTGATAAGTACAGCCGTTGCCACGTACTTTGAGTCCCAGTGCGGCAATTTTGGCTCCGGCAAATTCGCCATTGCTGACATAGATGCCCGGCGCACCAGCCTTGCGCTCACCAGCGAGATTATACGCTGCCAGGGTGTCGATCACGGCTTGTTCTATCTTATTCACAAATTCACGCGCAAAAAGGCGTGCCTTGGGATGGCTGCGGCGCAGATCCATCATGAGATAAATCACGACCTGGCCGGGGCCATGGTAGGTGACTTCGCCACCGCGATCGGTTTGTATGACGGGAATGTGATTGGGGGCCAGAACATGCGACTGATCCGCACCAAGCCCAAGGGTGAACACGGGAGGATGTTCGACGATCCAGAATTCATTGGGGGTATCGGCGCTGCGCGCATCGGTAAAGGCGCGCATCGCATCGAAGCTGGCTTGATAATCTTCAAGGCCGCGGCGCAGGATTCTGGGCGCGTTTGAAGACCGACTGAGTTCTGAAATGTTTTCTGAGCTATTTTCTGGCATAGGGCGCTAGTTTAACAGCTCGCGCCCTTGTCGTTCGCAATTGCAGAGAATCAGGCAAATACTTGGTCGCGCAGCTTTTGCGACAGTTTTTGCAAATAGTTGGCTACGTTCAGTGATGTGTGCTGATGCATGCTTGAGCCAGTAGTCGCTTCGACGACATCGGATAATTCAATCAGACTTGCCTGTTGATCCGATTCGATCACGATCAGGCGGTTTGCCGGCAGATTGACTGTGTCACCGGCGGACAGCCAAAAATCATGTTCTTCACCGGCAATCGTCAACCAGACGCGACCGCAGGCGATCTCGATGCGGCGTGCTTGTTCCAGCGTGCCGGAAACGGTATTACCGGAAGGAATGGTGTAAGATGGTTTTGCGAAATTATTTGTCATTTCAAAACTCCTTGCTTTATGGCATTAAAATCAGCGTCATTGTGATTTGTGGAGAGAGAAAATCATTTGTTGCGCTGCGATAAGATCATTGTAGGCGCTCAAATTGGATATGCAAAACGAGTAATTTTTGAATTGTTTGCTAATTTAATTCACATAGAGATGTCATTGTAATGCGTTTGATCTATAACAAAACGGAGTTCAAAAATCTATGAGCGATTTTCGGCGGCTGCCTAATTTGGCGGCACTGCGTGCGTTTGAGGCGGCTGCACGACATCAGAATTTTTCACGGGCTGCGGATGAGGTGCATCTGACGCATGGTGCGATCAGTCATCAGGTCCGCGCTTTAGAGGAAGAGTTGGGCGTTGCGCTGTTTACCCGCCACGGCAAGCGCATTGCGATTACGCCGGATGGCGAGCAGTTCGCCAACACGATACGCACGGCATTGGGGGATATTGCCAAAGCGGCTGAGACGCTGAAAGTGAGACAGCAGCAGCCAAGACTGGCGATCACGGCATTGCCTTCGTTTGCAGCGCGCTGGCTGTCGCCACGACTGGGGCGATTTATTGAACATTATCCCGATCTGGAGGTAAGTTTGCAGTCCAGTAATCAACTTTCTGATTTTAGCCGTGAGTCGATTGATATCGGGATCCGGTTTGGTCTGGGTAATTATCCGGGACTGGTGAGTGAGCTGCTGATGGGTGATTATTATTACCCGGTTGTGAGCCCCTACTATCACGGAGGGCAATTGCCTAAAACGCCTTCTGAGCTGGCATCGTCCCATTTGCTTCGTTGTGATGAGGAGCCGTGGGAACCCTGGTTCCGTGCGGCAGGCCTAGATAATGAGGAGCCGACCAGCGGACTGGTATTTCAGGATGCCTCAATTCTGTCGCGTGCTGCGGTGGACGGTCAGGGCATTGCTCTGGGGCGGCATGCGATTGTGCGGCCAGATATAGAAAGCGGGCTGCTAGTGCGTTTGTTTGATATCGCCATCCCAAGTCCGGTGTCCTACCACCTGGTTTACGCGGCGCATGCCATGGAGAAGCCGCAGGTCAAAGCATTTCGCGCCTGGTTGCTGGAAGAAATTGGTAAGTAACAGGGAGAGATGATCGATGGGGAGTATTGTGGCTATTCCGCATTCCACAATGTGAAGTTTTGCAAACTTGTCATTTTCTAAAGAATTTCAGATGATAATAGAGCGTCTTCTCTAAACTAACGCCTACTCCCTACTATGAAATCGTTTTCTTTACGTATCTTTTCCGGCATTGCGGCCCTGAGTTTATGTCTTGCTGTGTTGCCATGTCAGGCTGTTGAAATCCAGCAGATCAAGATTGCCAATCAGGTGACTTTAGGAAATAAGGAGTTGGTGTTGAACGGCGCTGGCGTCCGCTCCGTTTTGTTTGCCAAGGCTTATGTTGCCGCTCTGTATCTTCCTGTAAAAACAGATAATCCTGCGCAAGTAATCGCTAGTGGTCCCCGCAAAATGGTATTACATATTTTGCGTGACATCGACGTTAATGAGCTGGCAGCCGCAATGCTCAAAGGCATGCGCAAAAATAATAGTCAAAAAGATCTCGCTGATGTGACCATGCAGATGGCTTCGTTTGGTCAGGTATTTGGTACCATTCCCATGGTAAAAAATGGTGATACGATTACTTTTGATTATGTGCCCGGTATTGGATCGAGCGCTTATGTAAATAAAACCCAATTAGGAACCGTAATGCAAGGCGATCAGTTTGCGCGCGTGTTTTTCCGTATCTGGCTCGGTGACCAGCCAGTGCAAGAGACGCTGAAGCGCGAGTTGCTTGGCCTGCCAGCATATGTCACGCCAGATAAGACATATCGGTGAGTCTAATCAGATCTGACTGCAGGTTGCGTTGCGCCAACGTAGATACTCCCTTGATATGACATATAAAAATAGCCCATTCCGCTTTATTGGCGTAGTGGGCTAGATTATACTGAGGCGGAGTATAGGTATCATCTGATATCGCTATTCCGATACAGGAAGTAATTTTTTACAAAACGACTTTCACCATGTGATGCCCAGACAATTCGCGGTAGAGATTGTCAAGTTGTTCACGGCTGACAGCCCACACAGTCACGGTGAGCGCCAGATACGTGCCTTTTGACGACGGGCGCATCTCCAGTTTGCCTGAATGAAAAGTCGGATCATGCGATGTCACCAATTCCACCATGGTTTGTGCGAAGTCGTCGTGCATTACCCCCATGATCTTGATCGGGAACTCGCTTGGATACTCAATCAGGCTTTCAGCAGGATCGACAGGGGGGAGGATTTGGTTTGACATAGTATTAACTCAGAAAATTAAGCGGCTTTCGCTAGCTGGTAGGCCGCATACAGTTTCTGGTAGATGGGGCCGGGAACGCCTTTTCCAATAGTCTGCTCGTCTAACTTGACGACAGCAAGCACTTCTTTGGTTGCGGATGATAACAACACTTCATCGGCAGCGAACACTTCTTCACGTGTGATTTTGCGCGCTTGCAAGCTGATGCCATTCGCGGCGCACAGTTCTTCGATCAGGCCGTAACGGATACCTTCAAGTATCAGATTATCTTTTGGCGGCCCCGACAGTACGCCGTCTTTGACGATCCAGACATTTGAAGCCGATGCCTCGGTCAAAAAGCCATCGCGGAACTGGATGCTTTCGGTTGCACCGTGCTCCGCCGCGTTTTGCGCTGCCAGCACGTTACCCAGCAACGAGATCGACTTAATCTCACAACGCAACCAGCGTTTGTCGTCCATCGATACGCAAGTAACGCCTTTGGCACGCACCGCATCCGATGGCAACACAATCGGATTGGTCATGATGAAAACAGTAGGCACGGCTTCCTGAGGAAACGCATGCGCCCGTTTTGCCACGCCACGAGTGACTTGCAGATACACCATCTGATCATCAGCAGGATGGGCATCCATGACCTGCGCAATCAGCGCCAGCCAGCCCGTTTTGTCATGCGGATTTGGAATACCTATCGCCGCCAGACTACGAAACAAGCGAGCCAGATGCTGGTCAGCGCGAAACATTTTGCGTCCATACACCGGAATCACTTCATAAATACCATCACCGAAAATAAAGCCACGATCAAGCACAGGAATTTTGGCGTCGGAGAGTGGCGTCAGGCTGCCGTTCAGATAAACAAGAGGATCATTCATAATGTGGTCGGTTATTAGTGGTGAAAAAGATGATCTATAAAATTTTACACAGAAGCTAGTCTAAGGTTATGCAAATTAGGAATGAATTTGATGACATTGAGGCTGTATGCTAAATTATGAACTCCCCGCCAGCAGTTGTTTCCTCACCAAAACCAGCGTGTATTGATAGTCGCATTTTTTAGTCTGGTAAAGCGTTTTCAGAATGATAAAACGGAGCTGAAGTAGCTCCGTTTTATCGTTGAAAAAGCCGGACTATTTAAACAGCAATCGCAGCGAATCCCATGCGCGTCCGAAGATGCTGGCTTGTTCGACTTGCTCGAGGGCGAGAACTGGAAATTCCGCGACGGGTTTGCCGTCCAACATCATTTTTACGGTACCGACTTTGCCGTTTAGGGCAATCGGCGCGACTAGCGGGTCTTTGCGTTCGAGTGCAGGTTTTAGCTTGGACGCGGCGCCTTTTGGCAATGTCACATACAAATCACGGTTAAAGCCGATTTTGATCTGGGCTTGGGTGCCTTTCCAGATTTCTGGTGTGGCGATTGCCTGACCTTTTTCATAGAGTTTGACGGTGTCGAAATTCAGGAAACCCCAGTTCAATAGTTTGAGACTTTCCTGCGCACGGACCTGGTCGCTGGCTGTGCCGGTTACGACAGAAATCAGGCGGCGCTGGCCTGTGCCGTTGGGGCGAATGGATGAGGAGATCAGGCAGTATCCTGCGGCTTCGGTGTGACCGGTTTTCATGCCGTCGACAGTCGGGTCCAGCCACAGCAGGCGGTTGCGGTTTGGCTGTGTGATTTTGTTATAGGTGTAGCTTTTCGTTGAGTAGTACGTTTTGTAAAACTCAGGATGATCAGCGATCAGGCGTGCTGCAAGCGCAGATAAATCCTGAGCAGTTGAGTAATTTTCCGGGCTGGGCAAGCCATGCGGATTGGCGAAATGACTAGATTTCAAACCGATACGATCTGCTTCACGATTCATTTGTACGACGAAAGCGTCTTCGCTACCGGCGACTGCTTCGGCCAGGGCTACCGCCGCATCATTACCTGACTGGACGATCAGTCCATAGAGCAATTCATTGATGGTGACGGGCTTGTTGGGTTCGATAAACATCTTTGAGCTGCTGGCATCGACTTTCCAGGCGCGGGTTGAAACATTCACGCTCTGATTGAGATCGAGCTTTTTTTCTTTGACAGCGGTGAACACCAGATAGGCGGTCATTATCTTGGTCAGCGAGGCAGGTTCTATGCGCAGCGTCGGATCTTGCGAGGCGATGACCTGATTGCTGGTCGCGTCGAGCAGCAGCCAGGATTTGGCGGCGATCGTTGGCGCTGGCAGACTTTGTGCTGTGGCGACCGGGGCGGTGAAAATACTGGTAGCGAGTGCGCTGATGCTGAGTAGTGATGCGAAGAATTTTTTCATTGAATCGGTAGTAAGCGGTATTAATGTGAATGCAAAAATAAATGACTAAATCGAGGAGATATCAGGTTTATCCCACAAGTTGACTACATAGTTTTTGATATGTTGCAGCTTGCGATGAAAAAAATGATCCGCGCCCGGAATCACGATGACAGGAATGTCCTGCGGACGTGCCCAGTCAAACACAGCTTGCAAGGGGATCGTGTCATCGAGTTCTCCATGGATCAGTATCGTGTTTGCAGGGACATCGGGCATTGGCCATTTTCCCGCAGCGGTACCGATCAGGGCGAGGCGCTCTGCCGGTTTGCCTTGCGCGGTCAGTCGTTGCTGTAATTGTGACTGCACAAAGGTGCCAAAAGAAAATCCACCGAGCGCCAGCGGCAGCTCAGGATAACACTGGCGCATATGGGCGAGCAACAGAGCCATGTCATCTGTTTCACCAGCGCCATGGTCATGGACACCTTCGGATTTGCCGACGCCGCGAAAGTTCATGCGGACGGCAACATAGCCAAGCGCGACAAAAGCGCGCGCCAATGTCTGGGCGATCTTGTTATCCATGCTGCCGCCGAATAGCGGATGCGGATGTGCGACCAGTGCCAGCCCGCGCGGTGCGGCGAGTTGTCCGGCATCCGGCAGATCGAGCGCGCATTCGAGTTGCCCGGCTGCACCGCTGATCATGAAATGTTCAGTTTGGGCGTTCATGCTTAAATTTTTAATCGTTCAACAGTACGTCCGCCGACCAGATCGACCTCGATAATTTCATCAATATCGGATTGATCGACGAAGGTGTACCAGGTGCCTTGCGGATAGATCACCATGACTGGACCTTCTTCGCAGCGATCCAGGCAGCCTGCTTTGTTGATGCGGATCTTGCCGTGCCCGTTCAGGTCGAGTTGCTTGATACGTTTTTTTGCATGCTCTTGTGCTACCTGAGCGCCACGATCCATGCAGCAAGGGCGACCGTCATCGCGGTGGTTCATGCAAAAAAACACGTGTTTTTCAAAATAGGGAGTGTCAGCCATGATATGTCGGTGTGTCTGAAGTGAGCCACTATGATACACGCTAGCGAGGTAGTCGGACTTGATGCATGGGCGCTTTAGAAAAAAACCTGCTTACTTGCGTTCAGGTAATTTTCTGCTAAGCAAGATCCAAAGCATCAGGAATGGCCATAACAAGGATAAAAACTGCGCGGCTCCGTTGAAGTTCAAGAATTTACCTTGCACCCAAGTCTGTAGCGTAACAATGAAATAAGGGTTGATCGGCACAAGATTCACAACGGTCAAACTAATTCCCAACATCAGGATCGCTAAGCGTCGCTGCACATGATGGGGTGCAAATGAAAAGCCATACAGCATGATCGCGGCAATCACCAGGCCGCCTTGCGCACCGGGAGTCAGCCAGGTGAAGGAAAATTCCGGTTTAAACAAGAGTGCGCTTGCGAGCGCCTTGGCGCAAATAGCGGCGACTAACAGTAATCCTGCCAAGCGGACTTTCGGCGCGTGACGGTTCAATATGGATAAGGCGATTAAGACCGCGCCCGTGCAACCACAAGCCGTAATAATCGTCTCTGCGAGTAAAAATTGCTCAGGGCTCAGGTCGATGTCGTTGATCAGGAGGCTGCTGATATCAATCGACAAATCAAAAAAATCGTTGATCCAAAATGACAGGATGGGCAGGATTTGCCCCAGTCCGAATAAATGCGCTTGTGGATAAATCTGCGCCATCGGCCACAGGCTAAGCACCAGAATTTCTCTGCTGGCTTCCGTGTACAGCCAGCGCTTTCGCAATAAACGCAGGCGGCCTTTTTCAAGTAAGAGTGGGATCATGAGTGCGCCGATGATGGCGCCAAGAATGGAGCCGCCCGCATTGGTTAAAAAATCGAGCAGGGAAGTGACGCGGCTCGGCAAAAAGTACTGCGTGATCTCCATCGTCGCTGACAGCAGTGCACCACCGGTGGACGCAATCACGACCGACACACTGCGGCGACATACGGGATAGAGCGCGAACACAATCAGCATGCCAAGCGGGATGTAGCCCAGCACATTGGTCAGGGCGTCGAAGCCTGTCCAGTAACGCGGCCATTGCTGAATCACATCCAGCAAGGCGGCCAGATTATCGTTTTGCCAGCCCGAAAACGGATACAGACTCGCATACATAATCAGGAATAAATACGCCATCAGTGCCGCTCTTGCGAACGGCGATGCCTGACGTTCGGCGATCAGCTCATCGAACGAGGTAGTCGGATCAGTGGTGGTGCTGGGTTCTTCCATCGACGTTTGAGTAAGGGGCAAAGGAGTGCGGTAAGAGAAAAGTGATCAGCTTAAAAAAGCAGCTTAAAAATGATCCGTCTACAAGTGAACGCCAACGATCAAGTATCGACTAGCGCAGTGCCATAGCATTCAGCCATGCCAGCAGGTCGGCGATGACGGCGTCGCTGGCATTCATCATGGCCTTGGCTCCACCGGGGGCATCGGCGCTGGATGAGGCGATCTGCCGACTAAAACTGCGCTGCGCAAGTAGCGTGCGTCCTTTGATTACAGTTGCGCGGAGTTGGATTTGTGCACTACTTGCCGAGCCGGAGCTAAAAACTTGCGAGAACTCATCGAGATCGATTTGTAGCAGTGGTAAATTACTGACACCATCACGAGACGATACGACGCTGCCGCCAGCACCGGCGATGCGTGCTTTTAAACGTTGCGCCAACAATTGCGCCGGTGGCATGCTCCAGCGATGCTGGGAATACGGGCGTGTTTGCTGTGCGTTGTCGTATTCCAGGCGATATAGCATGGCAGTGCCGTCTAATGATGCTGGGGTATTGATGTCGGCGAGGCTGATGGCGAAATTCGCTGTAGTCGTTGCGGTTAGCGGTGCTGCTGCTGTTGATATTGCGCTTAATCCGGTCGATCCAATCGCCGGTATGGAGCCAAAATCATAGGCCTGTTTGACAGGTGCCGGACTTGCGCATCCTTGTAGCAGGAACAAACAGACCATCAGATTCAGCAGATAAGTGATATTTCGGTAATTCATGACAATTCCTTGGTTGCGGACCTGGCGTAACTTAGTAAGGCAATGAGTAAGCTAATTGGACGGATCTGAGTTCGTTATTTCGCCGGATTGAATCCGGCTTCACCCGGACCCGGCGGGGTCATGGGATTGCCAAATAACAGGCTTTGCGGGCGCTCGTTCAGCGCATCGCTAGTACGATTGATCGAGCGCAAACTGTTACGCGCGTCCGTGGTCACTGCGTTGATTTTTGGCAGCGTGTCCTGGCTGATGCCGGCGCTGATAAGTTCTACTGAGTTGTTTAGCCTGGCTAGCGGTCCGTCCGGTGCCTGCATGCTGATCGTGAACTGGTTCAAATTATTACTGAGCTTGCTGGCGTCGCCTGATAGTGTTTTAACGGCGGCCAGCGTGCTTTGAGTTTGATCCGCCAGTGTGGGTAATTTATCTAAAGTCGGCCCTAGTCTGTCCGGTATTTTTTGCCATGCGGCCGCGGCCTTGCCGATATTATCAATCGCGCTGGTGATAGATTTTTGATTATCCGGATCCAGCAGCGTATTGATGCGTTTAGTCAGTTCTTCGGTCTGCCTTAGTATCGCCATGCCGCGTTGTTCGAGATTTTGCATAATCCCGGGCCTGAGAGGAATGCGTGCGGGCGCATCGCCGCTGGCGGCAATTAAAGCACCATGCGGCGCATGGACGTTGTCTTCATCAAGCTGTACGTAAGCAATTCCCGTAACACCCTGATAACCGAGAGTGGCGTAGGTGTCGGGTGTGATCGGAGTGTCGCTGATGACATCGATTTTGAGCAAAATCTGACCTTGTACTGCAGGGTCGAAATTGATACTGCTGACATTGCCAACCTTGATCCCTTTATAGCGCACGGCAGCTTGCACATTCAATCCTGCAACGGAGAGCTTGGTGGCAATTTCATATGGTGTACGTTTGATTTTGTCCTTGCCCAGCCAGAGCGCGAACACGGCAGTCAGTACAAGCAGGGCGATGGTAAAAAAGCCCGCCATCAGAGCATGTGATCTGTTTTCCATTACGGTCTTGCTCCTTCAGCGCCCGCAGGCGCAAACACTTCCATGGCGCGCATGCCGCGACCACCAAGGAAGAATTTTTTAATAAATGGGTGTTTGAACGTGACGACCTCTTGCGGCGCACCGATGGTAACTACCGTTTTATCTGCTAGCACCGCAATCCGGTTTGATAGTGCGAACAAAGTATCCAGATCATGCGTCACCATAACCACAGTCAGGTTGAGTTGCTGATGTAGTTCCTGAATCAGGCTGACGAAGCTATCTGATCGATCAGGGTCCAGCCCGGCAGTCGGTTCATCCAGGAATAATAATTCAGGATCAAGCGCCAGGGCGCGAGCTAGTGCAATCCGTTTGATCATGCCGCCGGACAAGTCCGATGGCATTTTGCGCGCATGTTCAAAAGCGATGCCCGACATATGCAGTTTTAAATACACCATATCGGCGATCAGACTCTCGGACAAAGTACCCATCTCTCGCATCGGCTGCGCGACGTTGTCGAATACCGTCAGCGCGGAATACAAAGCACCATGCTGAAATAGCATACCCGAGCGACGTCGTAAAAAATCCAGATTATCTTCTTTAGGCGCGTGAATATCTTCATCAAATACCCGGATGGTGCCGCGCTTAGGTTTCTCTAGTCCTAGCATCTGGCGCATCAGAACGGTTTTGCCCGAGCCGGAGCCGCCGACGATAGAGAGAATCTCGCCCTGCATGACTTGGAGTTGCAGATTGTCATGCACCACGGCACGGCCGAATTGCGTGCGCAGTCCTTGAATATCAATTATCGGTCGTCCGGTAGTTGCTGTACTGGCACATTGCGTTGGCACCTGCGTTGCGTAGCTGGTCATGATCTTGTCCATCAGTAACCGACTTTGCTAAACATAATCGCGAATATGGCATCAGCGATGATCACAATTGTGATTGAGATGACGACAGAGCTGGTGGTGCCTTGTCCCAGGCTTTCTGTATTTGGTTTGATGCGCAAACCAAAATGGCAGGCGACCAGCGCAATCAATATGCCAAATGTTACGCCTTTTAGTAGGCCTATCCAATAGTTCACCAGCGCGACGGCTTCGGGCAGCTTATGCAGAAAAAACTCTGGCGACATGCCAAGTCGATATTGGGCCGCGAGCATGCCGCCGATCAGCGCCATGACATCGGTCCAGATCACTAGCAGTGGCATTGCGATAGCAAGCGCCAGCACTCTTGGCATGATCAGGCGAAATCCGAGCGGTATACCCATGACTCTCATGGCATCGAGCTCTTCAGTGACACGCATGACGCCAAGCTGCGCCGTGATAGCTGAGCCTGAGCGACCTGCAACCAGTATCGCCGCAAGCAGTGGCCCTAGCTCGCGGATGATACTCATGCCGAGAATATTGACGATATACAGATCGCCGCCAAAAGTCCGTAATTGTTGTGCCGATAAATAGGACAGCACGATACCGATCAGCACACCGACCAAGGCCGTTATGCCGAGCGCCTGAAAACCGGTGCGATAGAGATTGGCAGAAATTTCTTTCCACGGGCCTTTTAACGGATGACGCACGAAGCGCATGAAATCCAGCATTAATTGACCGAGCAAAGCGACCAGGCCGATCGCATGTTCGAAGAAGCCCAGCATGATGACGCCGAGCCGCATAACGCGGGTCAGTCGTTCTTTGGGCGGGCGTGGTACCGGGAGTTTACTAACTTCTTCTAATCGGACCAGTAATCCCTCATGGCAGGATTGTAGTGCCAGATGCGCAGGACGCAATTTGCCCCAGGCTTGCCACAAGAGCTGCGCACCGATGTGATCAAGTGCACTGATGCCGCTGAGATCCCAGTGCGCTGCGCCATCGATTGGTGAAGACAGATCGTGCAGTTGCTTGCAGATGATTTGCATGGTCTGGCGATCACTCAAGGATTGCGCGCGCCAGGAGCCTGTCAGGCTTATCGTGACAGGCGAGGTTGGTTGAATAGTCAGAGCGGGGGGGGTCTCACGAGGCATGCGGTCAGTGTAAGGGAGATTAGGTAGTGCAGCAAATGATGCTTCGAATAATTGCGCAAATAGTCGGTTAAATCACTGCGCTAATAACCTCGAAAATAATCCGGCAAGCGAGGTGGTTAGCGGCATACATGTATTCTAGCGTGCAGTGCGTAACGCATACACAAAATGGCGATGCATGTTGCGATGCCGTGTACCGGGCAGACGATCAAGTTGAAGCTGGTAAATATGAATTGCGCATTTTGCATTCTGTTTTGCCGGTGTAATACCAAAAATTATGCCTAAAGTAATACCCAAGGGTCGCACTGGTCTTTAGTTGTGTGTCGTTGATATACTAGTGGTGAGTATGTGATTATGTTGATTTAATCCGCATTAAATACCTGCGGAATAAGCCTTTAATATCAGATACTCCCTATTTTTCTTGTGGTATGGGAGTCTTTTTATCCATCACTTCGCGGCAGTCGCCTTTGAATGTGGCATTGTCATAATTCGTCCAGCCATAGCTGTCGACGTAGCGGATATGTGCCTGCAATTTAGGATTTAAAAAACTCCATTCCAGCCGCTCTCCGGGATAGTGAATGTCTGCGAGGTCGAGCAGGGAATGAAATACGTTTTCCGTTGAGAGTTTCGCGTTCTGGTGTTTGCGGAGCTGCGCAATTTTGTCGGGATGTTTTGCATGATAGGCGTCGGAATACCACATGAACGCAGGAATGTGAAATTCGTATTGGGTATTGTGTCCGTGAAAGGCCAGATTGCAGGTGCCATCATAGAGGGTCTGTCCATGATCCGACACATACAGCATCGAAGTGATCTGTTCGCTTGCTTTAAGTTTTTGTATGACTTCGGACAGCATCCAGTCGGTGTACAGGATAGAGTTATCGTAGCTGTTGTTGAGCGCCTGCTTGTTTTTCAGGTCCGTGTAGGCCGGATTGGCGACACCAAACAGCGATGGTTTCCAGTGGTCATATTCTTTCGGATGACGATGGCTGTAGTTCCAGTGATTGCCGAGCGTATGCAGGACGATCAGTTTTTTCTGGGCGGGGTCGCGCATGGCGTTGCTCATTGGTGCTAACAGTACCTGATCAAAATTTGAGCTATTGGTGAAGCCACCTAGATTAAGAAATTGTGTGACATCGGCTTCTTTGGCAAACACCGAGGTCGGCGTGTCGAATTGACCGAAACTCATTTGATTCGATAGCCAGAAGGTTTTAAAACCAGCTTCTTTAAATGCGGTGATGAAGGATTTTTCAGAGAATCCTGCTTTCAGACTTTGCGCAGCGGGTTTGCGTGAGACGATGATAGGAACCGACAAGCGGGTTGCAGCAACAGCGGTAACGACATCGCTAAAACTGACCAGATTGCTTTCCAATTTAAGTAAGGGATTGGTATCGCGCTCATAGCCGTTCAGGCTCCAGCGATCGTAGCGAGAGGATTCGCCAATGACCATGACGACGATCTGCGGCTTGCTCTGGTCGCCAGTCTGATAGGCTTTAAATTGGAATTCGCTGCTTTTATCCGCAAGCTTCGAGAGGTAGCTGCGCTCACTCCAAAAGTCGACGCCGCGCACTGCCAGACCAAACGGCCAGGTGCGGGCAAACAGTTCTTCGTCATACGGTATGTTGGCCCAGTGTGGAAGCTTCGGGAGTTGCGGCAAGAGTTTTGCCCATTGTTTTTCCAGATATGACGACGCCTGTTGCGAGGATACTGGGGATGACGGGTTGCTATCCTCGTCGTCTTCCTCTTCTTCGTTGTCGTCAGATGCGCTGGCTGTTCCGCCGGCAGAGCTGGAGATGGCACTGGCTTTAGCGCTGACTTTGGGTGTTGCTGGCTGAATGCCAATTTGCTGACCGTAGGTCCAAACAGCAATGCCTGACAAAATTGTTAATAAAACGGGCCAGCGCGAGATGTGTGTCCAGTCCAGTGCCTTGGTTCGTTTGCTGAGTGCCAGTACGCTCCACCACCAGGCAATCACGGCAATTGAAACGAGCAAAAGCAGCCAGGTTTTATTGCCGAGAAACTCCAGTGCTTCTTTCGGACTGGTCTCGGCAATGATGCCTAAATGATGGGTCGAAATTCCCTGGCCAAAAAAAAGGCGTAAATATATTTCTGTGGGGATCGCAAAAAAAGCAGGTAATAGCAGCCACTGAAACCAGCGCGGCCTTTTGCACAATGACCAGATTCCCAGCCAGGCGAATAATTCCAGCGTGATGATATGCCATGCCTGCTCGACGGGCTTTCCCTGCAAGAGAGAAAAGAAGGGGAGTGCGGACAAAAGAAAATAGCTGACCAGAATAAATAAGGCAGCAGGCTGCAACAACGGCATAGCGATCCTGAGTGTGTCGTCTGATAAATGGAGCTGTTAGCTAACCGGGAGCTGATCAGAAGTAAATAGAGCGCGTAAATATAAATGATTTATGCACTCAGGTGCACCTGGCTTGAGGATTGTTACGAAAATCTTGACTCGGATTGAGTAAAACAAGTCCCGGTACGCATACTTGCAATCCCTCAAAAACCATCTATCCTATAAGGCCCGTCTCGCAGCTGACGCACGTAACTACTTGATTTGCCAGCAGCTTCCGGCAAAACAAACAGATTGACAGTCGCATTATTTAGGGTTTAAACTTGCGAGTTCTCGATTTTGGATGGTCTATGGCTAGCACGTTTTCTCTCAAAATGTGGTCGGCATACTAAGTAAAAAATTGAGTTTGCCCAGCGAAATATCGGGCATAAAAATGGATTTAAGTCCCCGGGCAACCGTTTCCGGGATTGTGTTTTAACGTTGTATTTTGTTGGAATTAAGAGCGATGCCAACCATCAATCAACTGATTCGCCAGCCACGTGTTTCTGCACGTGTCAAGAGCAAATCTCCGGCGCTGGAAAACAGCCCGCAAAAACGCGGCGTATGTACCCGTGTTTATACTACAACCCCAAAAAAGCCTAACTCGGCTTTGCGTAAGGTTGCCAAAGTACGTCTGACTAACGGTTTCGAAGTGATTTCGTACATCGGTGGTGAAGGCCATAACTTGCAAGAACATAGCGTAGTGTTACTGCGCGGTGGTCGTGTAAAGGATTTGCCTGGTGTTCGTTACCATATGGTTCGCGGTGCTTTGGATACTCAAGGCGTTAAAGATCGTAAGCAAGCTCGTTCCAAATACGGTGCGAAGCGTGCTAAGGCTGTTAAGAAGTAATAATCTCGTAATTTAATCTCCGTAAGCTTTACGGATCAGTGTCGGTCCCGAATGGGTCGAGTAAGTGGTGAGCTATGATGGTTTGCCGCGAGTGTGGAGTGAATTGTTGCTCGATGCTCAACTGAAGATTGAAAGGAATTGAAATGCCACGTCGTCGTGAAGTCCCGAAACGGGACATTCTGCCGGACCCAAAGTTCGGCAATGTAGAAGTTGCAAAATTTGTTAACGTATTGATGTTGTCAGGCAAGAAATCTGTCGCTGAAGGCATTATCTATGGTGCATTCGATCATATCCAGCAAAAATCTGGTAAAGATCCATTGGAAGTGTTTGCACTGGCAATTAACAACGCTAAGCCTCTGGTTGAAGTGAAGTCGCGCCGTGTTGGTGGTGCTAACTACCAGGTGCCGGTCGAAGTTCGTCCAGTTCGTCGCTTGGCTTTGTCTATGCGTTGGTTGCGTGAAGCCGCTAACAAGCGTAGCGAAAAATCCATGCCACAACGTTTGGGTGGCGAATTGCTGGAAGCCGCAGAAGGTCGCGGCGGTGCAATGAAGAAGCGCGATGAAGTTCATCGTATGGCAGAAGCAAATAAAGCTTTCTCCCACTTCCGTTTCTAAGAGTAAGAGTAGGGAGCTGTTGCGTTTAATTGAGGTGATGATTAATGCAGCAGTTCTGGCAAGTATTTTGAATCAGGCCGGGCGTAATTTTCACAAAAAATTGCGCTCGGTTTTGTCCATTAAAAGATTTAGGATTAGCTATGGCCCGTAAGACCCCCATTGAGCGCTACCGCAACATCGGTATTTCGGCTCACATTGATGCTGGTAAAACGACGACAACTGAACGCGTTTTGTTCTACACCGGTGTAAACCACAAAATCGGTGAAGTGCATGATGGCGCGGCTACCATGGACTGGATGGAGCAAGAGCAGGAACGTGGTATCACTATTACGTCCGCTGCGACAACATGCTTCTGGAAAGGCATGGCAAATAATTTCCCTGAGCATCACATCAATATCATTGATACGCCAGGTCACGTTGACTTCACAATCGAAGTTGAGCGTTCCATGCGTGTGCTGGATGGTGCTTGCATGGTTTACTGTGCAGTAGGTGGTGTGCAGCCTCAGTCTGAAACTGTATGGCGTCAGGCGAACAAGTACAAAGTACCGCGTTTGGCATTTGTCAACAAGATGGATCGTACTGGTGCGAACTTCTTCAAAGTGTACGAGCAAATGCGCGCACGCTTGAAAGCCAACCCAATTTTGATGCAAATCCCTATCGGTGCGGAAGAGAACTTCCTGGGCGTAGTCGATCTGGTCAAAATGAAGGCGATCTACTGGGATGACGCATCTCAGGGTATGAAGTTTGATTATCGTGATATCCCTGCAGAGCTGGCTGACCAAGCTGCTGAATGGCGCGAAAAAATGGTAGAAGCTGCTGCTGAAGCCAATGAAGAGCTGATGAATAAATACCTTGAAGAAGGTGATTTGTCTGAAGTTGAGATCAAAACAGCGATTCGTGCACGCACTATTGCTGCCGAAATCGTTCCAATGCTGTGCGGTACTGCGTTTAAAAACAAGGGTGTACAGGCGATGTTGGATGCGGTCATTGAATACCTGCCATCACCAGTGGATATCCCACCAGTGTCTGGTCTGGATGAAGATGATGAGCCAACAACGCGTAAGGCAGAAGATACTGAGAAGTTCTCTGCTTTGGCATTCAAGATCATGACGGATCCGTTCGTTGGTCAGTTGATTTTCTTCCGTGTTTATTCTGGTACCGTGAAGTCGGGCGATACAGTCTACAACCCGAACAAGAATAAAAAGGAACGCCTAGGCCGTATTTTGCAGATGCATGCTAACCAACGTGAGGAAATCAAAGAAGTTCATGCTGGCGATATCGCTGCTGCCGTTGGTTTGAAAGAAGCTACAACTGGTGAAACTTTGTGTGATCCAGCATCGATCATCACTCTGGAGCGCATGGTTTTCCCTGAGCCAGTTATTTCTCAGGCTGTTGAGCCTAAGACTAAGGCTGACCAGGAAAAAATGGGCTTGGCTTTGAATCGTCTGGCACAGGAAGATCCATCATTCCGCGTAAAAACGGATGAAGAATCTGGTCAGACCATCATCGGTGGTATGGGTGAGTTGCATCTGGAAATTATCGTTGATCGTATGAAGCGTGAATTCGGCGTTGAAGCGACAGTAGGTAAACCACAAGTTGCGTACCGCGAAACTATCCGCAAAACTTGCGAAGAAATCGAAGGTAAGTTCGTTAAGCAATCTGGTGGGCGTGGTCAGTACGGTCACGTTGTTCTGAAGATTGAACCGCAAGAACCAGGCAAAGGCTTTGAATTCGTTGACGCAATTAAAGGTGGTACTGTTCCTCGTGAATATATCCCTGCAGTTGAAAAAGGCGTTGTAGAAACTCTGGCTTCTGGTGTATTGGCTGGTTACCCAGTTGTTGATGTTAAGGTAACTTTATTCTTCGGTTCTTACCATGATGTCGATTCCAACGAAAACGCGTTCCGTATGGCGGGTTCGATGGCGTTTAAAGACGGTTGCCGTAAAGCGAGCCCAGTTATTCTGGAGCCGATGATGGCTGTGGAAGTTGAGACGCCAGAGGATTACGCAGGTACAGTCATGGGTGATTTGTCCTCACGCCGTGGTATGGTGCAAGGTATGGATGAGATTCCTGGTGGTGGCGGTAAGATCATCAAGGCAGAAGTGCCATTGTCCGAAATGTTTGGTTACTCGACTTCCCTGCGTTCAGCAACTCAAGGTCGCGCAACATACACGATGGAATTTAAGCACTACTCCGAAGCGCCGAAAAACGTTATCGATGCAATCGTGACGGCAAAAGCGAAGTAATTTAAGCTGAAATAAGTAAGTATCTGAAAAGCCCGCCTCACGCTGAGGCGGGCACATTATTGATAAATCGTTCTTTTTGAAGGAAGAATAAAATGGCAAAAGGTAAGTTTGAACGCACCAAGCCGCACGTCAACGTAGGCACAATTGGTCACGTTGATCACGGTAAAACCACTCTGACAGCAGCGATTGCGACAGTATTGTCCAAGAAATTTGGC
>NZ_JBMPPN010000018.1:0-92904 GCF_049340165.1 Undibacterium sp. Xuan67W | reverse complement strand
GCTGGTTATGGACTTACAATCACGACCGGCCCAACACGGGCATCGGCGGCATCACCCCGAAACAGAAACTCGCACTTGCCGCATAGCCTCTACTCATAGCTCGCGCTAAAAATGGGGGGATTACCAAGTAAGGATCCAAAACACATACAACTAATGCAACAACACTCTCCAGGGGGTTGGCGTTTGCCATAATTCTTGGGGAGTGTTTTTTATTGTGCTTTTGCTAAATGCTTAGTTATTTTTAATAACGGTAATTTTCATTTGTGCACGTCAGCATCGTCAAACAAACTGACATATTAATAGCAAGCAATTTTTGTATTTTTGATAAAAATCGGTAAATTGATGAGAAATATTGGCGCTCCGTAATAGTGCAAAATGCATTGCCATAGCGCTAGTTATGTGGAGTTTTGCGGAGATGTTTGCTCGGAAGTGCAGATAACTACTGCGTTGGCGGGAAACTCATATTTCCAGAAATATGATAGACCGACCCTTTATTCTCTTGAAAGTTCCATAAATAGCTAACTATTTTTGTTTTGTTGTTTTCAGGTTTTTATCGAACTGATTTATTGACAAAAAATATGTAAAAATGTTTTCATTGAGAATTAGAATGTGGTTTCTAAAATTTCTATATTCACTATGTTTTGTTGTGTTTTTTTGGTGGTGTAGCTTAACAGCACTTCATAAAATGTGCTTGTACTCGGTAGTAGTGAACGCGAATTCATCTGAAGTTTCTAGTTGATGTAATTAACTAGGCTGAGTAGCTCAGTTGATCTGAGATAAAACGGATATACAACGTCAATCCTTAAATTTAGATAAAGTAAAAGGAAAAAATATGAAGTTTCAATTGAAATCAATGCCCATGCTGATCGCTCAGGTGATCGCCAGTGGCGCACTGTCTGCTATCGCTGTGCCAGCGGTTATGGCCCAGGAAGTCGCGGCAGGGGCAGATGCTCCGCAACGTATTACCATCACCGGTTCTGCTATTAGCCGTGCTAACAAAGAAACACCTAGCCCAGTGCAGGTTCTGAGTTCAGACGACTTGGTAAAGTCCGGTTTTACTACGGTACAAGAAGTACTCAATAACATTACGTCCAACGGCGCAGGCGCTCTTTCTCAGGGTTTTGCTGGCGCGTTTGCTGGCGGTGCGAGTGGTATTGCGTTGCGCGGCTTGTCCGTTGGCGCAACATTGGTTTTAATTGATGGTCATCGCATGGCACCGTTCCCGGTTGGTGATGATGCTCAGCGTCAATTCGTTGATATTTCCAGCATCCCATTTGATATGGTTGAACGTATTGAAGTGTTGAAAGACGGCGCTTCTTCTATGTACGGTTCTGACGCGATCGCTGGCGTAGTTAACGTTATCCTGAAAAAATCCTACAAGGGCACTGCTGTTAGTGCTGAAGTTGGTACTACACAGCACGGCGGTGGTCAAAATACTCACATGACCTTGTCTCATGGTTTCGGTGATCTTGATACGGATGGCTACAATGCATTTGGTAGCATCGAATATCGCAAATCCGATCCAATCAAGGTTTCCCAGCGCTCAAATAACGCATGGGCGGATGGTGACTGGACTTCTCGTGGTGGTATTAACTTGAATCCTGGTGTGCCAAACGCACAAAACGCAGGTCGTGTAGCCACTAATACACCATTTTTCTACAATCAAACTGGTACAGGTGGAGCAACAAATCCAGCTAACTTCACATTTGCGACGGCAGCTTGTGATTTTGCTAAGTACACTGCAGGTGGTTGTGCTGTGAGCAACACATCTTCTAACATCCTGAGCGAAACTGAAAATCTCAATTTGCTAGCCGGCTTCACTAAGAAATTGGCTGGTGATTGGGAGTTGAGAACAAAAGCTTCAATGTTCAGCAGCGAAAATAAAAATAATCGAGGTTTGCCTGCGACATTCCCAGCAGGCTCGTTTGCTGGAAATACAACTCTTGTTCCTGGTCAGGCTCCGCAGATTGTCAATGTGATTCCTAGCTTCTTGGTGCCGGCTAATTACCCTGGCAATCCGTATGGCAAAGCTGTTCGAATTTATGGATATATCCCAGACGTTGATTCGCGTAATTCAGCGGATACAAAGACTAAGTCGTATCGACTTGCTAGCGATTTAACTGGTACTTTTGCTGGTTGGGATGTGAACGCCTCTTTGGGTTATTCCAAAGTAGTTTCTGATACTGATTACTCTGGTTACATTGATCGCAAAGCGCTCTATGCTGCATTAACGCGTGCAACGAACCCATTTAAAATTACTGGTGGCAACACTGCAGAAGACATCGCCGCGATTTCACCACGTTTTTCTAAAGAGGCCACTTCCGAGCTGACGTTTGCTGAATTACGTTTTGGCCGCGAATTAATGCCTTTACCAGGTGGTGCATTAGGTCTGTCTACCGGTGTAAGTTTTGTTCATAAGAAAATTGACTCGCCATCTGCACTGCTGCTGCAGACAGGTGTAGTTGCAAGCGGTGGCGCGTACTCTTTCGGTACAGAAAACAACTCGGCAGCATTTTTCGAATTGGTTGCGCCAGTCCTGAAAAATCTGGAGCTGGATGTATCCGGTCGTTTCGATCATTTTGATACCTACGGTAACTCAACTACACCAAAAGTTGGTTTCAAATTTACTCCTCATGAGATGGTCACTCTTCGTGGCACCTACTCACAAGGGTTTCGCGCCCCGAATGCAGCAGAGAACGGTACTGCTGGAGCATTCTTTTCCTCTGGATCTGTTAATGATCCAATTTTGTGCGCAGATGGTAATCCAAAGACTAAAGGTAACGTAGTCGCAGCATGTAGCGTACAACCTGCATATGTGCAAACAACTACTAAAGATTTGCAACCTGAAAAATCAACATCTGCGACTTTTGGCTTGATTGTGGAGCCGATCAAAGGTTGGGCAACGACCATCGATTACTACCAGGTTGAGATCAAAAATCAGGTCAATACCGCATCTTTGCTGCCAGGTTTTGTGCCAAACTTCGTTCGTTCTACGCCATTAGAAACAGCTATTGCTGATGGTAACGGTGGAACCTATCTGGGTGTACCCTCAGTAGGACAGATTGCTTACGCAACATCAGGTTATGTCAATGTCGGTAGTACGAAGACTACAGGTATTGACTTAGATACTTCATATACATTCAAGATGAACTCGTATGGTAATGTGAAAGTTGGTTTACAGTTCTCGCATATGTTCAGTTACTTGTTGACCTTCCTAGATAAACAGTATGAGCTGGCCGGTACGCATGGTCCTTCTGGAGTCAGTGGTAACACCGGTAATCCAAAAAATCGTGCACAGTTGACAGTTGGCTACGATAAAGGGCCTTTGAACGTCACAACGGCGTTTAATTGGGTGGGTAGCTTCTCTGCACTTGATCCATCTGTTGAAGGTGGTAGTGACTGCGCTACCGCCGCATCTGGTGTCGGTGGGCGTGCCTATTTCTTCGGAAAAACCCAGCCGAGTTCTTTCTGTACAGTTGGCTCGTTCCTTTCTACTAACATGACAGCAACTTACAAGTTAGGCAAAAACTGGGTATTGCATGGAACTGTCTTGAATATGTTTGATCGTCAACCACCTATTGACGCTTCAACATATGGCAATGCCGGTAACGTACTCGGTTATAACGCAACATTGCATCAAGCTGGCGCAATTGGCCGTGCTTTCAATATTGGCGCAGCATATAAGTTCTAATTTATAAGTACTGTCATTCATTGTAGTAATGATGCACAAAAGGGAGGGCGAACTTGGGTTCGCTCTCCCTTTTTTTATTTAAACGGTTCTTTAACTATGTTTAGGCGACGGGTTTTTCTGCAATCAAAGATTGGTAAATTTTCGAGGGTACGCTTTATAACAAAGAGGTAATGGAAATGAATTTTAAGTCAATCTTAGTGCAGTGCGCTGAGTGTGCGTTAATCAGAAAATAGTTATTCAATAACAGATTGATGTAAATTTATAGCCAAAATGGTAATTAAATATTAATTGCTGACTTAAGGTTCATTTATTTAATATTTGAAATGTTGTTGCTATAAGAAATAAATTCTATATTTAATCTATTTATTGAAATTTAATTTCATATCTATTCACCATAAGAAATATCTTGTAAATTACTTGTTTTTGCTACGTGAATCGCTTGCAAGCCTGATTTCTCGTTCTGGATTACAATCCTAGTTTTGCAAACCTATCACCTATCTGTGACTAATCTCGTCGAAATTCGTGACCTACACTTTGGCTATGGCGACCGCTCGATCTTATCGGGGCTCCATATGGACTTTCCGCGCCGCAAAGTGATTGCCGTAATGGGCGGCTCCGGTTCGGGTAAAACCACGATCTTGCGTTTGATTGGAGGGCAGTTACAGCCTAAGCAGGGCTCAGTTGCCGTTGATGGTCAGGTCGTACACACTCTTGACACAAACGCGCTGTACGCTTTGCGTCGTAAGATGGGGACGTTATTTCAACATGGCGCTCTCTTCACTGATCTGAGTGTTTTTGAAAACGTCGCCTTCCCTTTTCGTGAGCACACAAATCTGACGCCGGACATGTTGCGAGACCTGGTGTTGATGAAATTGCAGGCAGTCGGTTTGCGCAATGCAGCGCAACTGAAGCCTGCGGAAATTTCTGGTGGTATGGCGCGCCGCGTTGCGCTGGCAAGAGCTGTTGCACTGGATCCTCAGTTAATTATGTACGACGAGCCATTCGCTGGCCTTGATCCTATTTCTATGGGCGTTACTGCAAATCTGATCAGGAACTTGAATGACGCTTTGGGGTCTACATCCATTCTTGTGTCGCATGACGTACATGAATCGTTTGCGATTGCAGATTATGTATATTTTTTATCTCAGGGAAAAATTGTTGCACAAGGTACTCCTGACGACATGCGTACTTCTAGCGATCCTTACGTTAAACAATTTGTGAATGCTGAAAGTGATGGCCCTGTCCCATTCCATTACCCGGGTAAGTCGATGGCAGATGATTTGAGTATTCATGCTCCTGTGAAGTCGCCAGTAAAAAATCAAGAGGATGCGCGATGATTGCTCGTCTTGGAAAACTGGTCAGAGAAACTGCAGATGACTTGGGGTATGCAACACGCAGTTTTTTTCAAATTTTATTCAGTACATTCGGTCTCTGGCGCAGACCGCGTCTGGTAACTGATCAGATTCATTTCATCGGTAATTATTCTCTGGTGATCATTGCCATCTCTGGCCTGTTTGTTGGTTTTGTATTGGGTTATCAAGGGTATTACACACTGAATCGCTATGGTTCGGAGGAGGCTCTGGGCCTGCTGGTCGCATTATCGCTAACGCGTGAACTTGGTCCTGTAGTGACTGCATTATTGTTTGCTGGTCGTGCGGGAACTTCAATGACTGCGGAAATCGGTTTGATGAAAGCGGGTGAGCAATTGGCGGCAATGGAAATGATGGCAGTGAATCCGGTTCAGCGGGTTATCGCACCACGGTTTCTGGCGGGTCTAATTGCGATGCCCATCCTTACGGCGATCTTCAACGCGATGGGTGTCATCGGCGGGTATCTGGTTGGTGTGAAACTGATTGGTGTTGATAACGGCGCGTTTTGGTCGCAAATGCAGGCTGGCGTTGACGTATTTCAGGATATTGGTAACGGCGTGATTAAAAGTATTGTCTTTGGTTTCGCAGTCACCTTTGTTGCTCTGTTTCAGGGCTATGAAGCGCAGCCGACTCCTGAGGGTGTGGCGCGTGCGACGACACGGACTGTCGTCATTTCTTCTCTGTTGGTTTTATGGCTGGATTTCTTGCTGACGGCCTGGATGTTTCAGTAGATATCGCAGTAAGCGTAAGCAGGTTTCGCGCTCCCCGGATGGGTGAGCTTATTGAATGAATTGGATGGTGTCTATGCAAAAAAAATCATTGGATTTCTGGGTCGGCTTGTTTGTGTTGCTGGGAGCTGCCGCCTTGCTATTTCTGGCGCTCAAGGCGGGTAACATGAGTACGCTATCGTTTGACAAGACCTATGAGGTCGTTACGCGCTTCGATAATATCGGCGGATTAAAGCCACGTGCCGCTGTGAAGAGTGCCGGCGTCGTGGTGGGTCGCGTCGGTGAAATTAAATTTGACGATAAAACTTACCAGGCAAGTGTGACCTTGCAATTAGAAAATCATTATAAATTTCCTAAAGATACTTCTGCCAAAATTCTTACGGCAGGTTTGTTAGGTGAGCAATATATAGGACTGGAACCGGGTGGCGACACTAACAATCTGGCTGCTGGTGACAGAATTAAAATGACGCAGTCGGCAGTTGTTCTGGAGAATCTGATCAGTCAGTTCCTGTTCAGTAAAGCCGCTGAGGGTAAGGATGAAAGCAAATGACATTACAATTTAAAAATATTGGCATATTACTGGTGCTCACGGTGCTGCTAAGCGCGTGTGGTACGAATACGGTCAAAGAAATAAAAAACACCACCACACAAACTTTAAGCACGATCAGTGAAAAGACGAATATCGGGAATAATCCCCGTGATCCACTGGAGGGGTTTAACCGCACGATGTTTAGTTTCAATGATGCAATTGACCAGGCGATTTTGAAGCCCGTTGCAAAGGCTTACCAGACGATAACGCCGTCTTTTGTTCAAACAGGCATCGGCAATTTTTTTGGCAATATCGGTGATGTCTGGACTGCAGTAAATAATTTGCTGCAGGGGCGGGTAGCTGATGGCGTGACAGATGTGATGCGTGTTGCGGTCAATACTACGTTCGGTTTGGGCGGTTTCATTGATATAGGATCAGCAGCAGGGATGCCTAAACACAGAGAAGATTTTGGGCAGACTCTTGGAACCTGGGGCGTGAAATCCGGTCCTTATCTGGTGTTACCGGTGTTTGGTCCTTCGACTTTGCGTGACGCAGTTGTGACACCAATCGATATGAAGGGTGATTTATGGTCTTACACAACGCCCGTATATGTCAGAAATACCGGGACTGTGTTGCGTTTGGTTGACAAACGAGCATCGGTTCTTGATGCAGGTAATTTGATTGAAGAGGCGGCCTTAGATAAATATGTATTTATTCGTGATGCTTATTTGCAGAGACGTGCAAGTCAGATTAAACCCGACGAAGAGTAACGCAGGCTTGAAATTGTAGAAATCGGCTCAACCTACGGAGGCCGTTTCAGATTTATCTGACACTTCCAAGCATTTTATGCCGGCCATGATTTGTAAGCAATTATAAAACTGGTCAACCATTGCATGATGCCAGTGGTTAAATAGGCACATTGATCAAGCGCATGAGCGCGAAGAAAGTATAACTATGAAATATGTTCGTCAATTCCTTTTCTATATGGTTGCCAGCTTGGCATTTGCGGGCGTCAGCATGGCAGCAGATGAAGCGCCTGATCAGCTGGTCAAGCGTCTAAGTCAGGAGATCATGGATATTGCCAAGAGTGATAAGGATATCCAGGCAGGAAATCAGAAGCGCGTATTTGATCTGGTGGAAGGAAAAATTTTACCTTTCGTGGATTTTCAGCGCATGACATCCCTGGCCGCAGGGAAGAGCTGGCGTGAGGCGACGCCTGATCAGCAAAAACAATTGATTAGCGAATTCCGTAGCTTGCTGATCTTTACTTACTCTGGTGCTATTTCACAGATTAAAGACCAGCGTCTGGAATTCAAGCCTTTCCGTGCCGCGGCTGAAGATACTGAGGTCGAGGTGCGCAGTCAGGTAATTCAAAAGAATGGT
The DNA here is from genome assembly GCF_049340165.1 of Undibacterium sp. Xuan67W. Classification (NCBI taxonomy): domain Bacteria; kingdom Pseudomonadati; phylum Pseudomonadota; class Betaproteobacteria; order Burkholderiales; family Oxalobacteraceae; genus Undibacterium; species Undibacterium sp. Xuan67W. Next base: position 85,203 of record NZ_JBMPPN010000018.1, on the reverse strand, counting down.
GAGGCTTTGCAGCTCAACTATCGTTTGGAAAAACTGGCAACAGGTTGGAAAATTTATGACATCAATGTGCTGGGTGCATGGTTGGTAGAGACTTATAAAGGTACGTTCACAGCTGAAATCAGTAAGTCTGGTATCGATGGTCTGATCAAAACATTGGCGGAAAAAAACAAAAAACTCGCTGGTGCAACCGCTGCAAAGAAATAAACCGTCTTATTTAATTTATCACTGGAGTTCAACCATGTATCAAACAAGCCGTGAAATTAACTTGCAAAACGCAGTCAGCGTTGCGCAGGCTGGCTTGTCTGTAATTGCTAAAGGCGAGACAGTATTTGATCTGTCCGCTTTAGCAGTGGTGGATTCGTCTGCTGTTGCTGTCATGCTTGATTGGCAACGTGCAGCTTCTGTCGCAGGTAGGGCCATGGAATTCCATTCCGTTTCTGCCAATTTGCTTAGCTTAATTTCATTATATGGTGTTGCCGACTTACTAGGTATGACTCCATCCTCAGCCGAGCGACATTGAGGCTAACTTCCGGTTAGCATCCCAGCCGGCCGCATTGACTCTTGCTGGCTTGAGACAATCCGGTTCCTGAAGCAAAAATCCCCTATAATCAAAGGTTTTCGCCATCTGTCTGGCGCATTCTTGATAAGCAAGCTAGTCCGCTAGCACTACAACGTCCTCATGGCCGCCATACAAATTACCAATGTTGAAAAACGCTACCAGTCGCTACAGGCGCTGGGCGGTGTCTCGCTATCGATAGAAGAAGGCGAATTTTTTGGTTTACTCGGCCCGAATGGCGCCGGAAAAACTACGCTCATTTCTATCGTCTCGGGACTGAATCGTGCTGACGCAGGTCAGGTGAAAATTCAAGGGCATGATGTCGTCACCGATTACCGTGCGGCACGTAAAAATCTTGGTGTCGTTCCGCAAGAGTTAGTGTTCGACCCATTTTTCACCGTACGTGAAACTTTACGTATGCAATCCGGTTATTTCGGTTTGCGTAACAACGATCCTTGGATTGACGAGGTCATGCACAATCTCGACTTGACCACCAAAGCCGATACCAATATGCGTGCTTTGTCTGGCGGGATGAAGCGGCGCGTGCTGGTGGCACAGGCTTTGGTGCATAAACCGCCAGTGATCGTATTGGATGAGCCGACCGCAGGTGTTGACGTCGAATTGCGTCAGACTTTATGGCAGTTCATATCTCGGCTAAATAAAGAAGGCCACACCGTTGTACTGACCACGCATTACCTGGAAGAAGCGCAGGCTCTTTGTAACCGCATTGCGATGCTGAAGTCGGGCAAAGTCGTCGCGCTTGATAGCACCGCAGCATTGATCAAGCGTATTTTAGGATCGCAGTTAAAAGTCACTCTAAATGGGCAAACCACCGGCAACTTCCCAGATAGCCTGCGTAGCTTGATTACACATCAGAGCGATAATGACTATGTATTGCGTGTTACCGATTATCTGCAGGTAGAGCCGATACTGGCTGCGCTGCGCACGGCGGGTGCTGTGATTGAAGACCTGCAATTGCAGCAGGCCGATTTGGAAGATGTCTTCCTGCAAATTATGGGAGATGGAAAATGATCGGTTTTCAAACGCTGCTCTACAAAGAGGTCTTGCGATTTTGGAAGGTCGCGACGCAGACGATTACCGCGCCAATCATGACCGCTTTGCTGTATTTGCTGATATTTGGTCATGCGCTTGAGGCCCATGTGCAAGTCTATCCGGGAGTGAAATACACGGCATTTCTGATTCCCGGTCTGGTGATGATGAGTGTCTTGCAAAACGCTTTTGCAAATTCGAGCTCATCGCTGATCCAATCCAAAATAACCGGCAATCTGGTATTCATCTTGTTGCCACCTTTATCCCACTGGGAAATGTTTGGCGCTTATGTTATCGCATCAATAGTGCGAGGACTTGCCGTTGGTACGGGCGTCTTCCTGGTGACCGTGTGGATTGCTGACCTGAGTTTTGTTGCACCGTGGTGGATTGTTATCTTCGCCTTGCTGGGCGCTGCGATGCTCGGTACGATGGGCTTGATCGCTGGTATCTGGGCGGAAAAATTTGATCAACTGGCCGCGTTCCAGAATTTCCTGATCATGCCTGCTACCTTTTTATCTGGTGTATTTTATTCGATTCATTCCTTGCCTCCGTTCTGGCAAACAGTGTCCCGCTTCAATCCATTTTTCTACATGATTGATGGCTTCCGTTATGGTTTTTTCGGACACTCTGATGTCGACCCGATGACGAGTCTTGCCGTCGTGCTGATTTTTTCATTTGCACTGACTAGCATTGCGATTTTGATGTTGAAGCGTGGATACAAACTCCGGCATTAATCTGCCAGCTGTCTATCAAAGTGGCTGCTTGCTGACGTGGACTGTATAGCCGACTGCATAGCGAACGTATTAAATATACTGAATTAAATTAAGTTGAAAGAATGACCGTGTTTCCTACTCCAGAACAAATTAAAAAATATATTGCCGATGGACTGGCATGCAGCCACCTCGAAGTCGAAGGCGACGGCCAGCATTTCACCGCGGTGATTGTTTCTGACGCCTTTACCGGCAAGCGCCTGATACAGCGTCATCAATTGGTCTATGCCGCGCTCGGTGATCGTATGCGGGAAGAGATTCATGCATTGTCGATGAAAACCTTAACTCCAGAAGAATTTCAAAAATAATGGATAAATTATTGATCACAGGCGGACAACGCCTGAATGGTGACGTCAATATTTCTGGCGCGAAAAATGCGGCTCTGCCGATTCTATGTGCCGGTTTGCTGACCGCTGATGATGTCATTCTGCATAACGTCCCGTCACTGCAAGACGTGTCGACCATGCTCAAGCTTTTAGGGCAAATGGGTTTGCGTGTCACTCAAGAAAATGGCGTCGTCACATTGAACGGTGCAGCGATTGACAGGCTCGAAGCGCCTTACGATATGGTGAAGACCATGCGTGCATCGATCTTGGTATTGGGACCATTGCTGGCGCGTTTTGGCGAGGCAAAAGTATCCCTGCCAGGCGGCTGTGCGATTGGTTCTCGCCCTGTAGATCAGCACATCAAAGGTCTGCAAGCCATGGGTGCGGAGATCACGATCGAAGCTGGCTACATTCATGCAAAAGCCAAACGGCTCAAAGGTACCCGTGTCGTGACCGATATGATTACCGTGACTGGTACCGAGAACCTGCTCATGGCGGCGACGCTGGCAGAAGGCGAAACCGTCCTGGAAAATGCAGCACGTGAGCCAGAGGTTACAGATCTTGCTCATTTATTGGTATCGATGGGCGCCAAGATTGAAGGCATCGGTACGGATCGTCTCGTTATTCAAGGTGTTGATCGCTTGCACGGCGCAACGCACACCGTCATTGCCGACCGGATTGAAACTGCAACTTTCCTGTGTGCGGTAGCAGCAGCAGGTGGCGACATTACCTTGAAAAATGTCCGTAGCGATATTCTCGATGTCGCACTCGATAAGTTGCGCGAGGCTGGTGTGATATTGACCAGCGGTACCGACTGGATTCGTGCGCAAATGGGCGGTCGTCCAAAAGCAGTCAGTTTCCGCACCACAGAATACCCGGGATTCCCGACCGATATGCAGGCGCAGTTCATGGCTTTGAACTGCATCGCGCAAGGCAATAGCCGAGTCACTGAAACGATTTTTGAAAATCGCTTTATGCATGTGCAGGAAATGAACCGCCTCGGTGCCCTGATCGACATCGATGGCCACACCGCCACGATTAGCGGTGTAGAAAAACTGGTAGGCGCCCCTGTGATGGCAACCGATTTGCGTGCCTCGGCCTCATTAGTGATTGCCGGTCTGGCAGCAGAGGGCGACACACTGATTGATCGTATCTATCACTTGGACCGCGGATACGATCGAATGGAAGTCAAATTGTCCGCCGTCGGCGCACAGATTAAGCGCGTGAAATAATGTTGACTCAACTCACACTCGCTTTATCCAAAGGCCGGATTTTTGAAGAAACATTGCCGCTATTGGAAGCCGCAGGTATACGTGTCACAGAAGACCCGGGAAAATCACGTAAGCTGATCCTCGCTACCAATGATCCAGCGATTCGTGTGATTATCGTCCGCGCCTCTGATGTGCCAACCTATGTCCAATACGGCGCTGCCGATTTGGGTGTGGCCGGTAAAGATGTGTTGCACGAACACGGTGGCGAGGGCTTGTATCAGCCAGTCGATCTGAATATTGCAAAATGCCGCATGTCGGTAGCCGTGTCCGCAGGGTTTGACTATGCGAATGCCGTCCGTCAGGGGGCACGCTTGCGTGTTGCCACCAAATATACCGAAACTGCGCGCCAGCATTTTGCCAGTAAGGGCGTACACGTTGATCTGATCAAATTATACGGCTCTATGGAGCTGGCACCGCTGGTGGGATTGTCCGACGCTATCGTCGATCTGGTCAGCACCGGCAGTACTTTACGCGCCAATAATCTGGTCGAGGTCGAGCACATCATGGATATTTCATCGCGTTTAGTCGTTAATCAGGCTGCCCTGAAAATGAAGCGCGAACGTTTGCAGCCCATCGTCGAAGCCTTTGAGCGCGCCTCCAAAAAATAAACGAGAACATCATGTCTGAATCAGTATCTGCAAGCTCCACGTCCTCCCTCTCTATCCGGCAGCTAGATGCGAGCGAAGCAGGGTTTGCACATAAACTCAGTAGCTTGCTGGCATTTGAGGCAAGTGAAGATGCAGCGATTGACCAGGCTGCAGCACAGATTTTGGCAGACGTAAAAAAACGTGGCGACATTGCTGTATTGGAAGCAAGCAATCGCTTTGATCGCCTGAGTGCGACAAGTGTGGCGGCTCTGGAGTTGAGTCAGCAAGAAATGCAGGCAGCGCTAGCTTCACTGACACCAGAGCGCCGCGCTGCATTGGAAGCCGCTGTAGCGCGGGTACGCTCCTATCATGAACAGCAAAAAATCGAATGCGGTTCTGCGGGCTTCAGTTACACCGAAGCCGATGGTACCGTACTCGGTCAAAAAGTCACTCCCTTAGATCGCGTCGGCATTTATGTCCCGGGTGGTAAAGCAGCCTATCCTTCATCCGTCTTGATGAATGCGATTCCTGCCAAGGTGGCTGGCGTCAAAGAAATCATCATGGTGGTCCCGACGCCGGACGGCGTCAAAAATCCTTTGGTACTGGCTGCTGCGGCAATCGCCGGTGTTGATCGTGTATTCACAATCGGCGGCGCGCAGGCGGTTGGTGCTTTGGCGTATGGTACCGAGACTATTCCGCAAGTCGATAAAATCGTCGGTCCGGGAAATGCCTATGTCGCTGCTGCCAAGCGCCGTGTGTTTGGCACGGTCGGTATTGACATGATCGCGGGGCCGTCCGAGATCTTAGTGATCTGTGACGGCACGACCGATCCTGACTGGATTGCCATGGATTTGTTTTCTCAGGCAGAACATGATGAGCTTGCGCAATCGATTTTGCTTTGCCCGGATGCGGCCTATATTGACGCGGTGAAGATGAGTATCGACAAACTGTTGCCTGGCATGCCGCGTCATGCTGTGATCCGTACTTCGCTGACCAACCGCGGCGCCCTGATCAAAGTCAAAGACATGCAGCAAGCATGTGATATTGCGAATGACATCGCAGCAGAGCATCTGGAAATTTCTACCGAAAATCCACAGCAATGGGCAGATCAAATCCGTCATGCCGGTGCCATGTTCCTTGGCCGCTTCTCTTCTGAGTCACTGGGGGATTACTGTGCTGGCCCTAACCATGTATTGCCAACCTCGCGTACCGCACGATTCTCCTCGCCGCTGGGTGTCTACGATTTTCAAAAACGCTCATCGATGATCTATGTCAGCGAGCAGGGCGCTCAGACGCTGGGTCGCGTGGCCGCTGAGCTGGCATATGGTGAGGGCTTGCAAGCCCATGCGCGCAGCGCCGAATTGCGCTTGAAATGACAGTATGAGTAGTTGGCGTAATCAGATATTTTGTGAAGATGCGCTAACTGGTTTAGCGCGAATCCCAGACGGTAGCGTAGACCTGCTACTGGCTGATCCACCTTATGGATTGGGTAAGGATTATGGGAATGATTCAGACAAAATGGCGTCGGCAGATTATCTGGCGTGGACGGAGCAGTGGATAGATGCGGCACTTCCCAAGCTGAAAGTCAACGGCAGCCTGTATATTTTTCTGACATGGCGCTATTCGCCCGAAATTTTCGTGATGCTGAAACAGCGCATGACGATGATGAACGAAATCGTCTGGGACAGACGGGTACCATCGATGGGTGGCAGTGTGCGCAAGTATTCGTCGGTGCATGACACGATCGGTTTTTTTGTCAAGGCGAAGGATTATTTTTTCGACCTGGATGCGATCCGTATTCCTTACGATGCCGAGACCAAAAAAGCGCGCAGCCGGAAAATTTTTGAAGGCGCGAAATGGCTGGAGCTTGGGTTTAATCCTAAAGATGTCTGGAGTGTTTCGCGTTTGCATCGTGAACATGCTGAGCGGGAAGATCATCCTACCCAAAAGCCGCTGGAAATCGTCGAGCGAATGATTAAAGCTTCATGTCCAGTTGGCGGAATCGTACTGGATCCGTTTATGGGAAGCGGTACAACGGCGGTGGCAGCGCGTAACTGTGGGCGTGACTATGTGGGATTTGAACTGAACGAAGAATATTGTGAACGCATTACAGCGCGGCTCGATAGTCTGGCGGTGCAGGTTTAGGCAAGACAGGTGTTTGTTCTTTTGAAGGTCATGGTTTGATCTTGATGTAGGCCTGATTTAGCTAATAGCAAAAGAGTATTAGGGGAGTATAGCCAAAAACACTATACTTCCCGCACATTAATAGTAGGCTTTGTTTTTATACTGGCTGGAGTATATTTTGTCGTTGATTGAAAACATCATCCGTTCTGACGTGCGTGCTTTGTCTGCTTATCATGTGCCGGACTCCGCGGGTTTCGTGAAACTCGATGCGATGGAAAATCCTTATACCTTGCCAGACGTACTGAAGCAGGAGCTTGCGCAGCGCCTCGCCGCCGTTGCGCTAAACCGCTATCCGGTTCCGTCTTATTCCCATTTAAAAACAGCGATTAGCCGCCAGCTTGGCGTACCTGCCGGGTACGACGTCGTCTTGGGTAATGGTTCGGACGAGCTGATCAGCATGGTCTCAGTCGCGTGTGCCAGGCCTGGTGCCAAAGTGCTGGCTCCGGTTCCTGGCTTTGTGATGTATGCGATGTCAGCACGTTTTGCCGGACTTGAATTCGTCGGCGTACCTTTACGCACTGATTTTACTTTGGATGTGGCGGCGATGCTGAGCGCGATCGCCGAGCACCGGCCAGCGATTATTTATCTTGCTTATCCGAATAATCCTACCGGTACTTTGTTTGAGGTTGCAGAGATCGAAGCGATTTTGCATGCGGTTGGCGACACCGGTGTGGTGATCGTCGATGAGGCATACCAGCCTTTTGCTCAAGCCAGCTTTATGCCGCGACTCGCCGAGTTCGCCAATCTGGTGGTGATGCGGACAGTATCCAAGCTTGGTCTGGCTGGCATACGCCTTGGCTATATGTCGGGCAGTGCTGCCTTGATGCAGGAATTCGAAAAAGTGCGTCCGCCCTATAACATCAATGTACTGACCCAGGCCGCTGCAGAGTTTGTGCTGGAGCATGTCAATATTCTTGATAGCCAGGCTGCAGAGTTGCGTAGCCAGCGCAGCGAATTAAGCGCTGCGCTGACGAGTTTGCCCGGAGTGCAAGTATTCCCGTCGGCAGCAAATTTTGTCTTGATACGCGTCGCTAAAGCGGAACTAGTCTTTGCCAAATTGCTCGAACAAAAAATTTTAGTCAAAAATGTGGGTAAAATGCACACTCTGCTGGAAAACTGTCTGCGTATTACCGTCAGCACTCCGCAGGAAAACGCGCTGTTTTTAGCAGCCTTTATCGCCGCCCTCCAGGCGTCTCAGTAGTTAAGTTTAACTCTCTCAAAATCATGCAATCCCAACGCACCGCCGAAGTAAGTCGTAATACGAACGAAACCCAGATCCGTGTCGCTATCAATATTGATGGTACAGGTAAGCAAAAACTCAATACTGGCGTGCCTTTTCTGGATCACATGCTGGATCAGATCGCCCGCCATGGTTTGATTGATCTGGACATTGACGCTGTCGGTGATTTGCATATCGATGCACATCACACGGTAGAGGATGTTGGTATCACTCTGGGTCAGGCGTTTGCAAAAGCCATCGGTGACAAAAAAGGTATACGCCGTTATGGCCATTCCTATGTGCCTCTGGATGAAGCGCTGTCGCGCGTCGTCATCGATTTTTCGGGCCGTCCGGGACTGGAGTTTCATGTGCCCTTCAAACGTGCCATGATCGGCACCTTTGACGTCGATCTGACCCACGAATTTTTTCAAGGTTTCGTGAATCACGCACTGGTGTCGTTGCACATAGATAATCTGCGCGGCGATAATGCCCATCATCAATGCGAAACAGTGTTTAAAGCGTTTGGCCGTGCCCTGCGCATGGCAGCAGAGCTGGATCCTCGTGCGGCCGGAACAATTCCGTCGACCAAAGGTAGCCTGTAAGTAAGTCTGTTTTTTCAGCCTGCTCTGGTTCGTTGTTCTGTTTCACCGCGGTAGCTAACTGTTGTGGCACACTGATACAGCTCACTTAATTTAGTCAAACAAGCATGAATAAAATTGTTGTAGTCGATTACGGCATGGGCAATTTGCGCTCGGTAGCGCAAGCCCTGCTCGCAGTAGCACCCGAGGCGGATGTTCGTATTTCTGGTGAAGTAGCCGATATCCAGTCTGCTGATCGGATTGTGTTACCTGGCCAGGGTGCCATGCCAGATTGCATGAGCAGCCTGCGCGATTCCGGTGTACAGGATGCTGTGATGACGGCTGCACGTAATAAACCCTTGTTCGGTGTTTGTGTCGGCGAGCAAATGCTGTTTGACCTCAGTGAAGAAGGTAACACACCGGGCCTGGGCCTATTGCCGGGCAAGGTCGTGCGCTTCGCTCTGGACGGTCAGTTACAAGACGACGGCTCGCGTTTTAAAGTGCCGCAAATGGGCTGGAACCGCGTCAGGCAAGTGCAGGCGCAGGGACACCGTCATGCACTCTGGCAGGATATCGCCGACGATGCCTACTTTTACTTCGTTCATAGCTACTACGCGCAACCTGCCAACGCGGCACATATCGCTGGCATTACCGAATACGGTACCGCATTTGCCTGCGCGGTTGCCAGAGACAATATTTTTGCCACGCAATTTCATCCCGAGAAGAGTGCAAATGCTGGCTTGCAACTGTATAAAAACTTTGTACACTGGAACCCTTGACGATTGATTTCGTCAAAACCTTTTAGTTAATTTCTATCGTTATTTTCTATCTACTTAGTTCGCTTTAACTTACCTAAACTCATAAAGCCATGCTGCTCATTCCTGCTATCGACCTGAAAGACGGTCACTGCGTACGCCTTAAACAAGGTGATATGGACCAAGCCACCGTATTCTCGGATAACCCTGCTGATATGGCGCGCCATTGGCTGGAACAAGGTGCGCGTCGCTTGCACCTGGTGGATCTGAACGGCGCTTTTGCGGGCAAGCCAAAGAATGAGGCTGCAGTCAAGGCCATTATTCAGGCGGTGCGTGATTTTGCTGAAGAAAACGAGATCGAAGAAATTCCAGTCCAGCTCGGCGGCGGCATCCGTGATCTGGATACGATAGAGCGTTACCTCGATGACGGTATCAGCTACATCATTATCGGCACTGCTGCGGTGAAGAATCCTGGTTTTCTGGCGGATGCCTGCAGCGCGTTCCCGGGACAGATCATCGTCGGTATCGACGCCAAAGACGGTAAGGTGGCGACGGACGGCTGGAGTAAGCTCTCCGGTCATGAAGTGATTGATCTGGCGCAAAAATTTGAAGGCTACGGCGTTGAATCGATTATTTATACCGACATTGGCCGTGACGGCATGATGGGCGGCGTGAATATCGATGCGACTGTCAAGCTGGCGCAGGCCGTCAGCATTCCCGTGATTGCCTCCGGCGGCGTGCACAACTTGCAAGACGTTGAGGCTTTGTGTGCTGTTCAGGGGGAAGGTATTGAGGGCGTTATTTGCGGCCGCTCAATTTATGAGGGCACACTGGATCTCGCTACGGCGCAAGAGCGTGCCGACGAACTCGATGAGCTGGCTGGAAGTGCTCAAGACAACGAAGAAGACTAAGCATGGCTTTAGCGAAACGTATTATCCCTTGTCTTGATGTGACCGCTGGTCGTGTCGTCAAGGGGATTAATTTTCAGGAATTGCGCGACGCCGGGGATCCGGTTGAAATCGCGCGCCGCTACGATGTTCAGGGTGCGGATGAAATTACCTTCCTCGATATCACCGCATCCAGTGACGGGCGTGACCTGATTTTACCGATTGTCGAGGCGGTCGCTTCCCAGGTATTTATTCCTTTAACTGTAGGTGGTGGTGTACGGACAGTCGCTGATGTACGTCGCCTGCTGAATGCCGGTGCGGACAAAGTTGGTATCAACACCTCGGCGGTGACTAATCCTCAATTAGTTTTTGACGCTTCGCAGAAGTACGGCTCTCAGTGTATCGTGGTAGCGATTGATGCGAAGCAGACAGCGCCGGGCAAATGGGAAGTCTTTACACATGGTGGTCGCAATGCAACCGGCCTGGATGCAGTTGAATGGGCACAAAATATGGCTCGACTCGGCGCAGGTGAAATCTTGCTGACCAGTATGGACAGAGACGGTACCAAAGTAGGATTTGACCTCGGCCTCACACGTGCCGTGTCTGATGCGGTATCTATTCCTGTGATCGCTTCTGGGGGCGTTGGTGGTTTGCAAGACTTAGCTGACGGCATCAAAATTGGCGGTGCCGATGCCGTATTAGCGGCAAGTATTTTTCATTATGGTCAACATACCGTCCAAGAAGCCAAGGAATTTATGGCGGCACAGCAGATATCAATGAGACTGTCATGAGTGCGTCAAAATGGTTGAATAAAGTTCGCTGGGACGAACAGGGCCTGGTGCCTGTTATCGCGCAGGAAGCATCGAGTAATGACGTTCTGATGTTCGCCTGGATGAATCGCGATGCACTGACTAAAACAGTCGAATTAGGCGAAGCCGTGTATTGGAGCCGCTCTCGCAAGAAACTCTGGCACAAAGGGGAAGAATCCGGTCATATTCAGAAGGTATTAGAAATCCGTCTCGATTGTGATGAAGATGTCGTCTTGCTGAAAATTGAGCAAGTTGACAGCATCGCTTGCCACACAGGACGTCATTCGTGTTTCTTCCAGAAATTTGAAGGCAGCGTTAATGATGGCGATTGGCAAGCTGTCGATCCGGTCTTAAAAGATCCGGAAACGATCTACAAGTAAACTCCACAATTGATAAGTTTATCGTATGAGTGAAACCCTGAAGCGCTTGGCTGAAGTGATAGAGAGTCGCAAACTCGCCAATGGCGGCGATCCTGCGACTTCGTATGTGGCACGCTTATTTTCCAAAGGCGACGACGCGATTTTAAAAAAAATTGGCGAAGAAGCGACTGAAACCGTGATGGCGGCGAAAGACGCGCGCACTTCCGGTGACAAATCCAAAGTCTTGTATGAATGCGCCGATCTCTGGTTCCACTCTATGGTGCTGCTTGCACAATTTGAGCTGACACCGCAAGATGTCTTGAATGAATTGGCAAGACGCGAGGGCTTGTCCGGACTTGATGAAAAAGCAGCGCGTCAGGAATAAATTTTTACTTGAACAGACCCTAGTGTTTGAAAAATAAGAGGACACCGTGAGCAACTGCATTTTCTGCAAAATCGTAGCGAAACAAATTCCATCGAGTGTGGTGTATGAGGATGATGAATTTCTAGCCTTCAAGGACATTCATCCGGCAGCGCCCGTGCATTTTTTGATTATCCCTAAGCAGCATGTCGAGACATTGTCAGATACGTCTGTAGTACATGTGTCTATGCTGGGTAAGATGCTGGCCCTAGCGCCGCGTCTGGCAAAGGAGCAGGGTTGCGGTCTGAGCAGGGATGCTGACGGACAGGTTTCCGGTGGTTACAAAACCTTAATTAACACCGGTCCAGACGGCGGGCAAGAGGTGTATCATCTGCACATGCACGTCATCGGCGGTCCACAACCGTGGCGCGGGCAGCGTTAACTTGTATTGAATGTCGAACGTTTTAAAAGTAGCTTCGACGACGATTCTTACTCTTCAGTATTTTGTCAGAGCGTGAACGCTCACATTAGGAGAAATCATGGGTTCTATGAGTATTTGGCACTGGTTGATCGTGCTGGTTGTTGTGATGCTGGTTTTTGGCACCAAAAAATTGGGTAATATTGGCTCAGATCTCGGTAAAGCTGTGAAAGGTTTTAAAGATGGCGTCAAAGGTGAAGAAGAAAAACCAGCGACTACACAACAAGTTGCCGATAAAACAGTTGGCGCGACAATTGATGTCGACGCTAAAGAAAAGTCTAAGCAATAATCTATGTGTTATTCCGGCCTACCTTTGATGTGCGGAAGTGCTGACGCATGATTGATCTTGGTATCAGCAAATTAGCGTTGATCGGCGTTGTTGCCCTCATCGTGATCGGTCCTGAAAAGTTGCCCAAAGTAGCCCGTATGGCGGGGTCTTTGTTTGGGCGTGCCCAGCGTTATATCAATGAAGTGAAATCCGAAGTCAGTCGCGAGATTGAGCTGGAAGAGCTGCGTAAAATGCAAAAGGACGTGCAGGACGCAGCTCAAGATGTAGAACAGTCGATTGCGCAAGGTTTGGCTCAAACAAAAAATGAGATTGAATCTGCCTGGCGAGATACTGAGTCACCTTTGCTCAATCCTCCGGACGCAAATCATCTGGCCGTCAAGGCAAAAGACTTTCGCCGTAAAAAACTCGCGAGAACTTCAGCTATTCCTAGTTGGTATAAGCATCGCCATGGCGGCCGTAGCCATGTGATGTCTGGTTCTGCAAGAGTCGCCAAGCACAGACCTAAACGCAGCAATTCCGCCAGTTTCTTCTGATGTTAGTGCTATCTCCTTTTACCTTGGTACAGATTTCACATGAGTGACCCATTAGAGTCCGGTGCTGCAGACACATTTATTTCGCATCTGGTTGAGTTGCGGGATCGCCTCGTAAAAGCATCTATCGGTATTGCAATCGCCTGCGCAGCACTGTTTGCCTGGCCCGGTCCCTCTGCAATCTATGATTTTCTCGCTAAACCGATGATCGGCTCTTTGCCTGTTGGTGCAAAGATGATTGCAACGGGTGTTATATCTCCTTTTCTGGTGCCGATGAAGGTCACCTTGCTGGTAGCGTTCATGCTGGCCTTACCCTGGGTGCTTTATCAGGTGTGGGCGTTTATTGCGCCAGGCTTGTATTCGCATGAAAAAAAGTTGGTTGCTCCTTTAGTGATTTCTTCGTCACTCTTGTTTTTATCTGGCGTCGCTTTTTGTTACTTTTTTGTTTTTGGCCGGGTATTTAAATTTATCAACGAATTCGCACCGACCTCGATTACGGTAGCGCCAGACATAGAAAATTATCTCGACTTTATCATGTCGATGTGCCTTGCCTTTGGCATGACGTTTGAAGTCCCTATCGTTGTTGTGGTGCTGGTGCGTATGGGACTGGTGACTGTCGACAAGCTGAAAGACATTCGCCCTTACGTCATCGTCGGTGCGTTTGTCGTTGCCGCGATCGTCACACCGCCCGATATTGTTAGCCAGTTTTCACTGGCTTTACCGATGTGGTTTTTATTTGAATTAGGTTTGCTGGTTGCTCCGGTTTTTGTCAAAGCAACTCAGGCACCCGATCAGGTCGCCGACTAAGCTGCAGTGCGTAGCCAGCTTACCAGCGGGTAGGCGGCTTTGAAACCCTTTACTAGCGTGGCTTCCATTTCCTCTGGATTGGCTTTGTCCAACGTGCAGTCGGTCCAGACCATAAAATTCTTATTTTTGATTTCTTCAATATGTGGCAAGTCGGCATCGAACCCTTTTGGTGGTCGCATCAGCTTACCTTCGTTTTGCAAGCCGCCAAAAATTTGTTTAAGTGCCTTGTTTTTCAAGACTTTTCCAAAACCGTTAGGGTCAGCGACGATCTGATTGCGGATCACCCGCAGCCGGTCTGATGGTGGCATGTATTCGCCGACCGCAAAAAACAATCTGCCAGTCGCATCAATCTGAAAGTAGTAGGCTGGCCCACCGCCTTCGCTAGGTTTTTTGCGACCGCTAGGCAAGATTGAGGCTGAGAATGTTGTTTTATAAGGAGATTTGTCCGCAGAAAAACGCATGTCGCGGTTGATGCGAAATAAGGCTTTCTTTGGCTCACAACCGATAATTGACGGATCGGTTTTACCGATTTGCACAATCAACTTCGTTACCAGTTCCAGAAATTCTGCACGCAAAATATCGTAGCGCGGCTTATTCATGACAAACCAGGCGCGGTTGTTGTTCTCCGATAACTCAAATAAAAATCGTTGTAGATCGCGGATATGCATGGACTTCTTTCCTGAAATTATTCTTCGCGTTTGATGGCGGGACGTTTGCCGATGAAGACGTCAAACGTAGATTCGGATGAATTGCGCAGGACGGCAATTTTTGCTTTTTGATTTGGTGGTAATTGCGCAATCAGATTCAGCATCTCTGTCGTATCGCCAACGGATTTACCTTCAATCGCCAATAAAATATCGCCTGGTTTGATACCGGCCTTGTCCGCCGGGCCGCCGCGAATTACACCTGCGATAATGGCCCCCGATTTTTGCTTGATACCAAAACTTTCTGCGAGTTCTGGCGTGATGTCCTGTGGCTCTACGCCTATCCAGCCACGTACGACCTGACCGTTTTTGATAATTGATTCCATCACGGTTTTTATCGTCGTTACCGGAATAGCAAAGCCAATTCCAAGCGATCCGCCGCTACGTGAATAAATTGCGGTATTGATGCCGAGCAGATTGCCGTTAATGTCGATCAGAGCACCACCTGAGTTGCCCGGATTGATCGCTGCGTCGGTTTGAATAAAATTTTCGAATGTATTGATGCCAAGGTGATTGCGGCCCAGTGCCGAAATGATGCCCATGGTAACCGTCTGTCCTACACCGAAGGGATTGCCGATAGCCAGCACTACGTCACCCACACTCGCTTGCTCTGAATGACCTAGGGTAATCGCTGGCAGGGACGGCAAGTCAATCTTGATGACAGCCAGATCGGTTTCAGGATCAGTGCCGACGACTTTGGCAATTGTTTTGCGGCCATCAGGTAAAGCGACATCAATTTCTTCAGCGGATTCGACAACGTGATTATTCGTCAGGATGTAACCCTCTGGACTGAGAATAACGCCTGATCCCAGACTTGATTGTCGTTCATTCGGTTGATTTTGTTGATCGCCAAAAAAACGTTTCATGAATGGATCATTGAGCAGGGGACTATTCGCCTGCCGCGCTTCTTTTGAGGTGTAGATATTCACGACCGAAGGCATCGCCCGTTTGGCCGCTGCACGGTAGGAATTTTGCGATGGAACCGCGTTTGCCGGGGCTTCTTGCATGGTGACCGTTGACGTCATTTGTAAACTTTGATTGCCCCGCAATGCCTTGCTCGCCCATTCAGGCTTTAAGGTGGTTACAATAAACCAGAGAGCTAATACTACCGTGATGGTTTGTGCAAATAAGAGCCAGAGACGTCGCATAAAAGGATCAGGAAAAAATGAATCAGATTGAAATGCATCCACAAACAGTCAGCAGGGAGCAGCTTGCGCAGTTTTTGGCGGAAGAGCTACAGATTAACCGCTTTCGTGATTATTGCCCAAATGGCGTGCAGGTGGAAGGGCGGTATGAGATAAAACGTATCGTCAGCGGTGTGACGGCTAGCCTAGCCTTATTAGAAGAAGCGGTTCGACTGAATGCGGATGCCATACTGGTGCATCACGGTTATTTCTGGCGCGGCGAAGATATGCGGGTGATCGGCCAAAAACAAAGGCGCCTAAAGCTGTTGCTGGCACAGGATATATCCCTCTTCGCTTACCACTTGCCCCTTGATATGCATGCGCACCTGGGTAATAACGCGCAATTGGCACGTCGCCTGGATTTACGTCCTGAAGGCCGTTTTGGTGAGGATGATTTGGGCTGGACAGGTGTCATCAGCGATGACTCGATCAAAACAGTCGGACAATTTGCGATGCATATTGAACAGCGCTTGGGACGCTTGCCCTTGGTGATTGGCGATCCGGAACAGACGCTGGGTAAAATTGCCTGGTGCACAGGTGCTGCGCAAAATATGCTGGATCAGGCAATTAATGCCGGCGCCAGTGTCTATCTCAGCGGAGAAATCTCTGAGCCTACCGTGCATCTGGCGCGAGAATCAGGTGTCTCGTATATGGCTTGCGGCCATCATGCTACCGAGCGCAACGGAGTTAAAGCGCTGGCGGAATTTGTGGCGCAGCGATTTGGAATTGAACACCACTTTGTTGATATACCGAATCCGGTATAAGAAGCCGGCATAAAAAAGCCACCGCTGATCAGCAGGTGGCCTTTACACGCAAACAGTAACAGAAGTTACTGCGATTATTTTTTCAGTGCGTCTCTGATTTCACGCAGCAATACAACGTCTTCTGGCGTTGCTGGAGCAACAGCCTCTGCGACTGGCTCATCTTTTTTCATCTTGTTGAACAACCGGACCATCTGGAAAATGATAAAGGCCAGGATCAGGAAATTCAGTGAAATCGTAATGAAATTACCGTAAGCCAAAACCGCACCGGTTTTTTTCGCCTCGACCAGAGCGAGGTTGCTGGCCTGGCCGTTTAAAGGCAAATAATAGTTTGAGAAGTCGAGGCCACCAAAAATTCGTCCGATGATTGGCATGACGATATCGGCAACAAGTGAGTCGACGATTTTCCCAAAGGCGGAACCAATAATGACACCAACTGCAAGATCCACAACATTTCCCTTGCTGGCGAAATCTTTAAATTCTTTTAACATACTCATAATGACTCCCGGTTAATTATAATAAAGCAACAAGATTTTACGCTGCAAACTAAATTGCAATGTTGATTTTTTTGTCAAACTTTGTTTCGGTTATTAACTTGGTAATTCTTGCTACATGTGAAACTGTATGCGTCTAAATCGCAAAATAACCGACAAAATCCAAAAAAAACAGTGCAGTTTGACTCTATCGTGATGTTTTGCTTTAAAACCACAGTCGCCTCCTTTATAATTTAAGGTTGCTAGAAGTTATATTTACGCTTCATTAAGTTTTGATTTTTGATAGATTGGGGTTGGTATGAGTATCGAAAAGCAGGTCGATTCCGGCCGTCGCGGCTTGCTCGTCGCCACGTGTGCGGCGGGTGGTGTGGCAGGTTTGGCAACGGCAGGTGCGCTGGTCAGCACTTTCCAGCCATCTGAACGCGCGAAAGCGGCTGGTGCGCCAGTAGAGGTAGACATCTCGGCGCTGAAGCCAGGTGAAATGACTACTGTAGAATGGCGCGGTAAGCCAGTATGGATACTGAAGCGTACGCCTGAGATGCTGGCAAGCCTTGCCAACACCGAAGATAAAGTTGCTGATCCAAAATCGCAAAAGCCTTACACCATGGAAATGCCAGAGTATTGCGATAAGCAAAGCCGCTCTCGTAAAGAACATGCTGACATTTTGATCGCGGTAGGTATTTGCTCCCACTTAGGCTGCTCGCCGAGTTCCAAATTCCAGGCAGGCGCACAGCCTTCATTGCCGGACGATTGGGCTGGTGGTTTCCTGTGCCCATGCCATGGCTCTACATTCGACCTTGCTGGTCGCGTCTATAAAAACAAGCCAGCTCCGCAAAACCTGGATGTTCCGCGTCATATGTACTTGTCGGACACCAAAATCGTCATCGGTAAAGATGAGAAAGGCGAGGCTTAATCATGGCATTTGTTGAGAAAAAGCTGCCGGCAGACGCTCCTGTCGTTGACAAAGCATTGAACTGGGTTGATTCCCGTTTTCCGCTGACTAAATTGTGGAATGATCAGTGGGGTCAATACTACGCGCCGAAGAATTTTAACTTCTGGTACATTTTCGGTTCGCTGGCAATGCTGGTGCTGGTAATTCAGATTGTGACCGGTATTTTCCTGGTGATGCATTACAAGCCAGATGCGAATCTAGCATTTGCTTCTGTTGAGTACATCATGCGTGATGTACCCTGGGGCTGGTTAGTGCGTTATATGCACTCCACTGGTGCATCAGCTTTTTTCATCGTTGTGTATTTGCATATGACCCGTGCTTTGATGTACGGCTCTTATCGTAAGCCTCGTGAATTGATCTGGTTGTTCGGTTTTGCTATCTTCTTGTGCTTGATGGCTGAAGCGTTCTTCGGCTACCTCTTGCCATGGGGCCAAATGTCTTACTGGGGCGCACAAGTGATTGTTAACTTGTTCGGCGCTATCCCTTTCATCGGCCCTGATTTGTCTTTGTGGATTCGTGGTGACTATGTTGTGTCTGACGCGACATTGAACCGTTTCTTCTCCTTCCACGTCATCGCGATTCCTCTGGTCTTGCTGGGCTTGGTTGTTGCGCATCTGATCGCCTTGCATGAAGTCGGTTCGAATAATCCAGATGGTATTGAAATCAAAGAAAATCTTGATGCAGACGGACATCCGGTAGATGGCATCCCATCCCATCCGTATTACACTTTCCATGATATTTTTGGTGTGACAGTGTTCCTGACGATTTTCAGTGCAGTAGTTTTCTTTGCACCTGAGATGGGTGGTTATTTCCTCGAGTACAACAACTTCATTCCTGCTGACTCATTGAAAACGCCTCCGCACATTGCGCCGACCTGGTACTTCACGCCGTTCTACTCTGTATTGCGTGCGACGACGTCAGAGTTCTTATATGTAGTTCAGGCGGGTATCGTTGGTTATGTCGGTCTGATTTTCCTGACGACAAAATTGCCGCAGCTTATCAAGATTGCTATTGCTGCCGTAGGTCTGGTTGCGATTGTCGGCATGATGCCTTTTGGTCTGGATGCAAAATTCTGGGGTGTGGTGTTGTTCGGTTCCTCAGTGATGATTCTGGCGGGCCTGCCTTGGCTGGACGTTTCTCCTGTTAAGTCGATCCGCTACCGTCCTGATTGGCACAAGTATGTCTACATCGTATTTGGTATCGCGTTTGTGACACTGGGTTATCTTGGTGTAGAGCCGCCATCACCAGTACGTGAGCGTATTTCGCAAGTATGTGCTGTGATTTACTTCGGCTTCTTCTTATTGATGCCATGGTGGAGCGCGATGGGTACATTTAAACCTGTACCAAAACGCGTGACTTTCTCTGCTCACTAAGCGCCAAAGGAATAATAAGCATGAAATTATTTAAAAAAATGATCGCGACACTGGCCCTGGTTCCAGCGCTCGCTTTGGCGAACTCAGGTGGTTTTCCTCTGGATCAGGCGCCTGATCGTTCGACCGATATGGCTGCATTGCAAAACGGTGCAAAGTTATTCATCAACTATTGCCTCAATTGCCACTCTGCGTCAGCAATGCGCTACAACCGTTTGAAAGACATCGGTTTGACCGATGATCAGATCAAGCAAAACTTGCTGTTCACTGGTGAAAAAGTGGGCGATCTGATGAAGACAACATTGTCTGCAAAAGATGCGAAGGCCTGGTTCGGTGCGGTGCCTCCTGATTTGTCTGTGATTGCTCGTGCTAAAGCTTCCGGACAGGGAACGGGTGCTGACTGGATTTATACTTACCTGCGTACTTACTACAAAGACGAAAGCCGTCCAACAGGTTGGAACAATATGGTGTTCCCTAACGTTGGTATGCCTCACGTTTTATGGGAATTGCAAGGTACCCGCACAGCTAAGTTCGTCGAGGAAAAAGATGCGCATGATGAATCCAAAGTTGAGCATAAGTTTGCTGGCTTTGAAAAAGTCACTGCCGGTACTTTGACGCCAATCGAATACGATAATGCTGTTGGTGATCTGGTTGCCTACCTCCAGTGGATGGGCGAGCCAGCACAAAATACGCGCAAACGCCTAGGCGTTTGGGTGTTGATGTTCATTGCGACATTGAGCCTCTTGGCCTGGCGCCTGAACGCATCGTTCTGGAAAGAAGTAAAGTAATTCAGTAATTCAGTCGTCCGCTTAACCTGGTTGAGCGGATGTGTCATCCCAGGGTGAGGTGCGCAAATTGGCGCCTCGCCCTAATCGTTTTTAAGGAACTATAAAAATGATGGTTCTCTACTCAGGTACAACCTGCCCATTCTCGCAACGCTGTCGCCTGGTTCTGTTTGAAAAAGGCATGGATTTTGAAATTCGTGATGTTGACCTGTTCAATAAGCCAGAAGATATTTCGACAATGAATCCTTACGGCCAGGTACCGATTCTGGTCGAGCGTGAATTGATTCTGTATGAATCCAATATCATTAACGAATATATCGATGAGCGCTTTCCGCATCCGCAATTGATGCCGGCAGATCCGCTGCAACGTGCCCGTGCGCGCCTGATGCTGTTTAATTTTGAGAAAGAATTGTTTATCCACGTGCATACTCTGGAAAACGATAAATCAACTTCATCGGCTAAAGTACAAGACAAAGCGCGTGCTGAAATTCGCGATCGCCTGACGCAACTCGCACCTTTATTCATCAAGAACAAATACATGTTAGGTGATGAATTCTCTATGCTGGATGTAGCTGTTGCACCATTATTGTGGCGTCTCGACCATTATGGTATCGAGCTGTCCAAGACTGCTGCGCCCCTGATGAAATATGCAGAACGCATTTTTTCTCGCCCGGCCTACATTGAAGCGCTGACGCCATCCGAGAAAGTTATGCGTCGTTAATTTTAACGATGCATAAAAGAAAAGGCTGACGCGATCACTTCAAGTCAGCCTTGTCGTTTGTAGAATCAGGGACTATTCTTTAGCTACTATTTCTTCAGGAAATCATTCAGGTATGTCAGAAACATCCACCAAGCCCTATTTCATGCGGGCCATTTACGAATGGTGCACCGACAATGGATTTACGCCGTATATGGCGGTTAAGGTCAATGCAGCTTCGCGGGTACCGATGGAATTCGTCCGGAACGGCGAGATTGTGTTGAACATCAGCTTTGGTGCGACCAGCGCACTTAAAATGGACAATGAAGCCGTTGCGTTCAAAGCCCGTTTTGGCGGCATTTCACGCGATATTTATGTGCCGGTTGAAAATGTCCAGGCAATTTATGCGAGTGAAAACGGCCAGGGCATGGCATTTGAGGTCGATCTTTCTGAGTCTTTGCAAGATTCTCCAGTATCAGATGTGCCTGTAAATCCTGTTACAGGCAAACCTGCATTGGGTTTGGCGGCAGTGAATTCAAAAATCGAAGAGGCGCATCGCAATGCAGGACAGCTTGCAGAAAAACCAGCGGAACCACAAAAAAAATCAGAAAAACCCTCGCTAAAAATAATAAAGTAGTCTATAATTTTGTTCTTCGAGATTGATTGAGAAATCACTTTCTTAAAAAGTTTCGCCGGCTTAGCTCACTTGGTAGAGCAGTTGACTTGTAATCATCAGGTAGCCAGTTCGATTCCGGCAGCCGGCACCATTAAGAACCCATCGTTAGCAATAACGGTGGGTTTTTTCTTTTGTGTTTTCAAGTATTGAAATCGGTGTGCTATTGAAATGCCCGCAGAAAACTCGTCTGCATCGCATTGATGTATCTAGCAATGCCTTGTATTCTCTTTCCTTGTTTTTGTTGCGGACTGTTTATGCTTGCACTTTACCTAAGCCACTCCAGCGTGGAGCGAGTTCAGTTGAAATGTCAAACAGGTCCAGTACGCGAGCGGTTGTGTGTTGCACCATCTCATCGATGGAGGCGGGCTTTTGATAGAACGCCGGTAGTGGCGGGAAAATGATGCCGCCCATTTCGGTTACGGCAGTCATATTGCGCAGGTGGGCGAGATTGAATGGTGTTTCACGCACCATCAGGACCAGGCGACGACGCTCCTTGAGGATCACGTCTGCAGCGCGGGTAATCAGATTGTCTGACAGGCCGTGAGCGACGGATGCCAGGGTTTTCATCGAGCATGGTGCGATGATCATGCCGTTTGCCTGGAATGAGCCGCTGGCAATGCAGGCGCCGACATCGCGGACGTTGTGAACAACATCGGCCAGTGCCTCGACATCTTTGCGGCGTAATTCCAGTTCCTGATGCAAGGTCAGTGTGCCCGCTTCAGAAATCAGTAAATGACTCTCGACCCCGGGTAAATCGCGGATCGCTTGCAGTAGCCGGACGCCATACACCGCGCCTGTTGCGCCGGTGATGGCGATAATCAGGCGTTGTGGTGTGCTCATATGCTGATATAGGATGGAGTAAGGCGGAATCAGGCTTTGATCAGTGCTTGTAATTCACCGCTTTCAAACATCTCATTCATGATGTCCGAGCCGCCGACGAATTCGCCTTTAATATATAACTGAGGAATCGTTGGCCAGTTAGAAAAATCCTTGATGCCCTGACGTACAGCGGCATCTTCTAATACATTGATGGTAACCAGGTTCTCTGCGCCGGAAGCCTTCAGCAATTGAATTGCACGACCGGAAAAGCCGCATTGTGGAAATTGCGCGGTGCCTTTCATGAACAGTACAACAGGGTTTTGGGTTACGGTGTCTTTGATCCAGGCTTGAACGTCGCTCATAGCTATTCCTTGGTTAATAATATGGCGTCATTATAAAGGAAACTGCGATGCGGCTCCGCAGTGCTATCGGTACACTTGGTTGATGTGGCTTTTATTGGGAAAAATTAAATACTCTCCCTCAGTATTATCTAAAAGCGCAATCTTAATATGCGGATTCGACCGGTTTTATAACGATATTGGGGGAGTATATGTGATGACATGGAATTCAGCTAGATTAGGCCGAGCTGAACTTTGAGAGAGGCGTGGTCGGGTCGAGCCCTTCGCACTGCGGTGAAAAGACGCGCTCTTCTCATTTGAATAGATTGCGATGAAGTAAAGACCTATTGCTGACGCCTGATTGCAAGGCGTCAGCAATGGTATCTGCATTTTTAAGGCCGCAATTTGGCAAACGCTGCTGCCATTGCATTATTTGCTGGCGGCGCAGAGGCAGCTTGGCCACGATGCTGTTGCAGGCGTTTGGCGTCATTACGATCGGCTTTTTGTTCCGGCGTACTGCCCGCTTGCGGTGCCGCGTCGGTCAGGCGCATGGTCAGCGCAATACGTTTACGCTTTTCATCGACTTCCAGCACTTTGACTTTAACGACTTGCCCTGCTTTGACGACGGTATGCGGATCTTTGACAAAGGTGTTCGACAGTGCCGAGATGTGTACCAGGCCATCCTGATGCACGCCAATATCGACAAAGGCACCGAATGCCGCGACGTTGGTGACTACGCCTTCTAGGATCATGTCGGGACGCAGGTCGCGGATTTCTTCGACGCCGTCTTTGAAGGTCGCTGTAGTGAATTCTGGGCGCGGGTCACGACCTGGTTTTTCCAGTTCTTTCAGAATATCGGTGATGGTCGGGATGCCGAATTTGTCATCCGCATATTTTGCCGGACTAAGTGATTTCAACAAGCGTTCATCACCGATCACACCCGCCACATCCTTCTTGATGTCCGCCAGAATTTTTTCTACAAGCGGATAGGATTCAGGATGGACTGCGGACGCATCGAGAGGATTATTGCCACCCATCACGCGCAAAAATCCAGCGGCCTGTTCAAACGTTTTATCGCCCAGACGCGGCACTGAGCGCAGATCGGCGCGTGAGGCAAACATGCCTTTTGCATCGCGATAATTGACGATGCTTTGCGCTACTGATGACGATAAGCCGGAGACGCGTGCCAGCAATGGTGCGGAGGCTGTATTCACATCGACACCGACTGCATTCACACAATCTTCAACTACGGCATCGAGTGAGCGGGCGAGCTGCGACTGGCCGACATCATGCTGATACTGACCGACACCAATCGACTTCGGATCGATCTTCACCAGCTCGGCCAACGGGTCTTGCAGGCGACGTGCAATCGATACGGCACCCCGGATAGAAACATCGAGATCCGGCAATTCTTTCGACGCAAATTCAGAGGCAGAATAGACGGATGCACCGGCTTCCGATACCACGATCTTTGTCAGTTTGAGTTCGGGTTTGAGCTTGATTAAATCCTGTGTGAGTTTGTCGGTTTCGCGCGATGCGGTACCGTTACCAATTGAGATTAAAGAGACATTATGTTTTGCCGCCAACTGCGCCAATACATGCAGCGAGCCGTCCCAGTCGTTGCGTGGCTGATGTGGGTAAATGGTCGCGTGTTCCATGACCTTGCCGGTCGCATCGACGATCGCGACTTTGACGCCAGTGCGTAAGCCGGGATCGAGCCCCATGGTAGCGCGCGGGCCTGCGGGTGCAGCCAGCAACAGGGCTTTGAGATTGCGTGCAAAGACGTTGATTGCCTCGACTTCGGCCTTCTCGCGCAGGCTGCCCATCAGTTCGGTTTCGAGATGCATGAATACTTTGACGCGCCAGCTCCAGCGCACGGTGTCTGCCAGCCATTTGTCGGCAGGGCGGCCAATATTGCTGACGCCAAATTTAGCGGCGATGCGACTTTCGCAAGGATTTAGCGGAGCATCCCATTTTGGTTTTTCTTCCTCGGTATCGAGACGCAGCGTGACTGTCAGCATTTCTTCGCGGCGTCCGCGGAACAGGGCTAATGCGCGGTGTGATGGGATCGTGCCCAGCGTTTCGGCGTAATCAAAATAGTCGGCGAACTTGGCGCCGGCGTCTTCTTTGCCTGCGACGACTTTGGATTCGACGATGCCATGATCCAGCAGGTATTCACGGATCGCTTGCAGCAGCGAGGCATCTTCGGCAAAACGTTCCATCAGAATCTGGCGGGCACCATCGAGTGCTGCCTTGGTATCGGCCACGCCGGGGTTGTCGCCGTTGCTGGTGCTGAAAGGTGGTTTTAAATAAGCGACGGCTTCGTCTTCTGGATTTTTGGTCGGATCGCTCAGCAGGATATCGGCTAAATCTTGCAAACCCGCTTCAATCGCAATCTGCGCCTTGGTGCGACGCTTGAGCTTGTAAGGCAGGTATAAATCTTCCAGGCGGGTTTTGTCTTCGGCATGCGTGATTGCGTCGAGTAGCACAGGCGTCATTTTGCCTTGCTCTTCAATCGACGAAATGATGGCAGTGCGACGGTCTTCGAGTTCGCGTAAATAGCGCAGACGCTCTTCCAATAAACGCAATTGGGTATCGTCCAGTCCACCCGTCGCTTCTTTACGGTAGCGTGCGATAAACGGCACGGTCGAGCCTTCATCTAGTAAAGTAATGGCAGCAGCGACTTGCACAGGTTTGGCGGCAAGTTCCAGGGCGAGACGTTGTTCAATCGAAGGCAGCATAAATAATGGTGTGAATAATTGGGTAAAAATAAACTCGAATAATTAAAATCAAGTCGCAGATGATACGCGCTCTGCGTGATTGCACCAGTCTTGACAGTCGTCGGGACTCGCAGTAGTGAAACGTAATTTTATTGAAAATAGGGGAGTATCTGTTTTATGTTCGTTTATCCGCAATAATTTAGTGGTCTTCTGGCTACATGCATCACATACTCAGTGCCAGTATATAATTAAATAATGTATTTTACATAATGAATTTAAGATCAAACATGGGTAAAAAATGGGTATAACAAGCAAATTGTCATCCGGCCTCAAGTGTTTGACCTTAGTCTCATGCCTGGCTTTGCTGGCCGCTTGTGCAAGTGTGACGACGTCCTCAGCACGTCCCTCACCTCAGCGTTTTGACTTTGCTGAGGGCGGGCAGGCGACGTATTTTAGTATCGACAACCATTTATTTTTCACCGCTGGTCAATCCAATCAGGCTCAGTTCGGACATGCCGCGACATCGTTGGCGACCCTTGTATTCGTAGTGCCCGGTTCCGGTTGTGTCAGTATGGGCAAATATCTCCCCGACTATTTTCGCGGGCTGGAAGGGGAGTCTGGTGCTCTGCGTATTTTGATTTTACAAAAACGGCATAGCCAGCAAGACGATACCGCATGCAGTGATGCTTTTATCCGCGATGATCATCTGAGTCGCTGGCAAGCAGATCAGAATGAATTTATTGGAGCCCAGTTGCGCTTGCTGCAACGTCAGGGACAACATCCCCGTCGCATCGTCATGCTGGGAATTTCTGAAGGCGCGGAGCTGGCGGCCCTGCTGGCGGCGACACATCCTGCTATCACGCATCTGGTGATGATTTCAAACGGTGGCATGCAGCCGCTGGATGCATTTCGTTTGCTGGCAAATCAGCGCAATGAGGCTGGCGATGCTGGATTGCTCAATGAGGTGCAGCGTATCGATGAGGCGCTGCTCAACACCTTGCCTCAGACTTTAGGCAAGACATCAGGCAATGCCGCACTCACCGCCGCATTCATTGCACTTACTGAGGAGCAGATACTGATCAACGGGCGCAGTCGTCAGTACTGGCAGGAATTAAGTCAATTGCGTCACAGCGACAACCTCTTAAGCTTGAATAAACCTATTTTGCTTTGCATGGGGAGTGCAGATCAGGCTGTGCCAGTGGAGTCGGCCAATTGGCTGGAGCGGCAGTTCCGGGCATTAAAAAAAACTAATTTACAACTGCATATCTATCCCGATGCTGATCATGGCTTACGCACTCCGTTCGGCGTACATTTGCCTGATTGTCTACATCAAATGGATCTCTGGCTGGAAAAGTCCTGAGATATTTGATGGGTTTGTAGGTTTCGCAGGCACCCGGCTAAAAGAAATAAATCAGCTCAATATTGATTCAAATCACTACTTTCAGTAGTAATTAATAATACTCAGAATTAAATAGCAAAAAAGACAAGCTAATCTGTTTGATTTTTTATATACTCTTACTCGTTTTATTTCCGATAACAATAACGATTTTGCGACTTCCGATGGGCCCCTGCGATGGGATCCGTATATATCGGCGGCAGCCCACTTACTGATGACTATGCGCCTATCTATTGCATTTACCCCTATTATTGCCGCGCTTGTTCTGGCAGGTTGCGTTACTTCCCCCACGCATGACAGCAAAGTTGCTTCCTCATTAGCGACCGCCAAAGAGGGGCGCATTGAGGATGCGATTAAACAGGTCGAAGCCCAGACCGCCGGCAGCAGCAAGAACGACCTGTTGCTGAATCTGGAAAAAGGCGAGCTGATGCGCATCGGCAATCGCTACGAAGACAGTTTGGCGGCGTTCGCTGTTGCCGATGTCAAAGTTAAGGAGTGGGAAGAAACTGCCAAGAGTAATCCGGCGAAGCTGATGGGCCAAGTTGGTGCGCTGATCATGGGCGATAACAGCCGTGATTATGAAGGTCAGGATTACGAAAAAGTCATGCTGACTACGCGCATGGCAATGAATCGCTTGAATTTGGGCGACCTCGATACCGCCCGCGTCGATATCAAGCGTACCCATGAACGCGAAGCAGTGATCGCTGAATTCCGTGCCAAAGAAACTGCCGATGCTGAAAAAGAAGCCAAGGAAAAAGGCGTCACTACCAGCAGCAAGGAGCTCAACGGCTACCCGGTAGAAACACTCAATGATCCAGAAGTCTTGAAGCTGAAAAACGGCTATCAAAATGCCTTAAGCCACTATCTCGCAGGCTTCGTCTACGAAGCACTGAATGAGCCAGGTCTGGCGGCGCCGGGCTATCGCAAAGCCAATGAATTACGTCCGGATTTACCGGTGCTCGAAGATGGTTTAAAAGGTCTCGACCAGCGTACCAGTTTTCGCCGCAAAAAGGGCGTGACCGATGTGCTGTTCGTCATCGAGGCAGGTCACTCACCGGCGCGCCTCTCGCAAAAAGTAGCATTCCCTGTGCCGACGACGCGCGGACTGGTCACGGTCTCATTTGCTTTCCCCGCGATTTATCCGGATAAAGATGCACCGGTAATCAATACCATCAAAGTCGGCGACCAGGTGTTGCAGACAGCGCTAGTGACAGACTTCAACGTGATGGCACGTAAAGCATTGAAAGACGAGTTGCCAGGGATCCAGTTGCGCGCAGCAACCCGTGCGATTGCCAAGGCGCTGGTACAAGATCAGGTGAACAAAAACTTTGGCATGCTCGCGGGTCTCGCTGCCAACGTTGCCGTTGCGGCGACTGAAAGCCCGGCAGATGACCGCATGTGGCGTAGCCTGCCGGAGCGCGTATTCGTTGCCCGTGCTTTTATTCCGCCTGGTGATTATGATGTGAACTTCGGTAGTTATTCGAGTGAAATCAAACGCATCACAGTGGATGGCCGTTACATGGTGGTGCCGGTCCGTATGTATTCCAATAAAACCTACTTAGGAAGCACAGCAAAATTTGGCACAGTCGCTGTTGCACAGGCCGAGCCAGCGCCAGCAGCAACTGCTGCCAAGCCAGCCACAAAGAAAGTCGTCCCACCAAAGAAAAAAGCCGATGCCGCAGCGACAACGCCTGCGACACCTGCAAAGCAGTAAATCAGCAACAAGTAAGCAGTAAACATAAAATTACTTAGGACATGTATATGACATCCCCACTCAGAAAAATTTTTATCATTGCGGGACTCGCCCTAGCTGTGCAAAGCGCATTTGCCGGTGACCAGGTACCGGCGGCAATTTCTCCCGGCATTGCAGCCAAGCTGATGGTGCGTGGCGAACTGCAAGGCTTGCAGGTTGTTGATCTGCGTTCACAGCGCAAAAACGACGTGATGGTCGTACAGGCAGAAGTGACCAACACGGATGTCAAAGACCTGCGTTTATACTACCGCTTCCGCTGGACTGATGCAGCGGGCATGCAGGTAGGTGATGGCGAAGTGTGGAAGCCAATGACCTTCTTAGGCAAGCAAACACAATTTATTAAAAGCACTGCCTATGGTCCTCAGGCAACGGATTTTAAAATTGAAATGAGTTCCGAACCGCGCTGATTTTTA
The DNA here is from genome assembly GCF_049340165.1 of Undibacterium sp. Xuan67W. Lineage (NCBI taxonomy): Bacteria > Pseudomonadati > Pseudomonadota > Betaproteobacteria > Burkholderiales > Oxalobacteraceae > Undibacterium > Undibacterium sp. Xuan67W. The sequence continues at coordinate 56,325 of NZ_JBMPPN010000018.1, read as the reverse complement.
TCTTCATCAGTCAGTCATTTATTTGTATCGTAATCGCTTTATTTTTCAGGAATTATCATGACATCCATTTCCTCCATGTCCTCTCTTGCACGCGCTTGCTGCGCCATGGCAATCGTTGTATTGCCAATGACTGCGTGTCAGACAAAATTATCACAACCCACAGTCAGTTTTTCCCGTCAGGTCAGCTACGGCGATAACAAAGCAGTAGAAACCGTGACCAACGAATTTGGCTCCACAGATCTGCAAATGATTGCTGAAAAAATGGTCGGCTCTCTGCTCGAAGATCCAGCACTGGCAAATCGTCCAACGATGACGCTCGCCGGTGTGCGTAACAAGACGAGTGAATACATCGATACTAAATCGATCATGAACACAATTCAGACGGCTTTAGTCAAAAGTAAAAAAGTGAAATTCACCCGTAGCGCCGATGAGATGCAGCAAGGCGTCGACGAGTTGCAACGCCAAAACCAAAGTGGCCTATATAAAGCCCAGGGCAAAGCGAAGGTCGGCAACATGCAAGCAGCCAAATATTCACTGGAAGGCGAGATCGTTTCTATCGTTAAACAAAACGCCAACACCAAAGATGTGTTCTACAAAATGACTTTGAAACTGTATGACATCGAAGACGGTTCCATCGAATGGCAAGATGAAAAAGAAATTCGTAAAACGTCCAAACGTCAATAATCTCGACCATTACGTCACACATTGCTATGTCGTGTTATCTAGTTAGACCGGCATAGCCAAGTTGAAAAAGGATCACTATGTTGAATGCAAAAAAAATCCTGGCAGCCCTGTTTTGCGCTGCCTCCGGCTTGTCTGCCTATGCTGCCGACATGCCAAAAATCGCAGTCACTGATCTGACTTATGAAGAAAAAGTCAGTGAATATTTTCGTGTTGTTTCTGCCAGTAGCAAGAGTAGCGTCAACGCCCGCTCCAGCGAACGCGAAACTGATCACAGTTATTCGGCACGTGGCAGCTATAACGCTAAGAGCGAAAGCAATTACTACGAAGCCGAAGGGTTTTATACCTACATCGACCGCGGCGAACTGAAAACTTATACTGCCGATCTTAAGGGGGCACTGATCAAAGGCGGTGCGGTTCATCTGATCCAGGCTCGTCCTTATGTAGGCAAGCCAATGGAAAAAATCTTCGACATCATCGGCCGGATTAAACAAGGTATGTACCCAGGCGCTGACTATGTCCTGTTCGGCACAGTCAGCAACATCCAGTTCCGTCAAGAAAGCAATCAGCTTCAGTACGGCAATTCGATCACCGCCAGCTTGTCGCTCGACCTGGTCGCTGATTTTAGTCTGATTAACACCAAAACTTATGAAGTTAAAGCAGCTTTCAGTGCTAGCGGTTCTGGTGTCGATACCAAAATTCTGAGCCGCGCCGGTGACCGCGTCGCCTTCAATCGCGGCAAAGTCATGCAAGAGACCTCACGCAGTCTGGCTGACGCAGCCTACGGTGAGCTGATGGTGCAATTCGGTATGCCACGTGGTGCCAATCGTCCCATGAACAGCAATGGGATGGGACAACCAGCCGTTCCTGCACAAGCACCTGAGCCAGTGACGGTATATAAATAAATACAAATAAATAACTTTGCGTTGACTGAAGTTACATCTGCAAATAAAAAATGCCAGTGCTCGCACTGGCTTTTTTATTCTAACTAATTTGAGCTAAACTTCTTTATTCCCATCAACTCACATTAACCCAAATATGCATTCAGAAAGCACCGATATGCCGTGGGATTATCCGCAAGCTTTTACGCTGAAACGCACACCAGCCGTGAACGACATCGATGGTCTCAACCATACGAATAACGCAGTATATGTGCAATGGTGTGAAGCGATAGGTTGGGCGCATTCTGAACAGCTTGGGCTGACTCTCGCAGACTATCAGCGCCTGAACCGGGCGATGGCGATACGGCGGGCTGAGTATGATTATATTTTGCCTACGCTGCTGGATGAGTCGTTGACACTGGCAACCTGGCTGACCGCAAGTGATGGCAAGTTGACGATGGAGCGGCGGTTTCAGTTGATACGTGACAGCGATCAGGCGGTGATTTTGCGTGGTCGCTGGGATCTTGTCTGCATTGAAGTCAGTAGCGGTAAGGCCAGACGGATGCCCGCAGAATTTTGTGATGCGTATTTGTCAGTGGTGATCGATTCCACCTCATCTGCAGCGACCGTGCCGGTCAGCTAGTTTTTTGATAAATACTTGGCCGGTTAATTTCCATCAGTGTTTCTGGTTTGGTAGGGGCTTTAAATCCGAATTTTTCATATAAGCCCCGCGCATCACTGCTGGCGAGCATAAAGCGGCGTAGTCCTTGCAGGTCCGGATACGCCATGATCGCGCTGACGAGTTGCTTGCTGTGACCCTGCCCACGGTAATCTGGCAAGACAAACACATCCATCAGATAGGCATAAGTGGCGTAGTCACTGATCACGCGGGCGAAGGCAATTTGTTGGCTGCCGAGATAGCCGCCGAAACACAGTGAGTGAGTCAGCGAACGTTCTACGATTGCCAGAGGGATGCCTTTGGCCCATGCCGTATGTTGCGACAAAAAGTCGTGGATCAGCGGGATGTCGAGAAGAGATTGATCGGTAGAGATATGCATCCGTTTATTTTAACGGAATGTTTGTTCTTATCTGTGCCATCTGTCGATCACGTGCAGCATTCTTCTGCATCCCTGATTGAAAAGGTAAACGGCATGGTGGTTATACATGCCGTTTTATTTTTTTGCTCTGAGTGGTATCTGTCAGCATTTTTCCCTATTTTACTTGGAGCTCACTTGTAGCCTACTTCTAGTTTAATTGCACTGACTTATACCGACACACCGACCGTCAATGTAACGACATAGCCGAGCGCGGCGCTGCCGGTGACACTGACCATTTGCAGGCTGGTTCCGTCGCTGAATACGTTATCGGTCGCATACGATATCTTGGTGAGATTGGTTACGCTGGCGCTGTACCCTGTCGATTGGTACGCTTCGTTCAGCGTCGCCATCGGGAAGGTGAATTGCGAGGTTTTAATCTTATTCGATGCGCTGTTCGCTTTTGCCAAGCTTGGATAGATTTCAAAATGCACATGCGGAATACGACCATCGTAGCAACCCGGGAAAATCGTGGTGAAGGTGACGTTGCCGCTGCTGTCGGTTTCTTGTACGCCGCGCAGGTAGTTTTCGCCAGTGACGCCGGCCGAGTACATCGAGTACAGACCATCGCGATTACAGTGCCACAGATACACGGCATATCCGGAAAGTACTGCACAGCTTGACTTGGTGTTGACGACCTGAAGCTTGATGGTCAGTGGTACACCCGCTGCCACACCGCTGGCGCCTGCGATACTGGCGCGAATATCGCTGCGCACGATGCCAGACAGTAGTAATGCGTTGGCAATACCATTGGTACTGCTATTGGAGCCATCACCCGGATAGGGGCCAGCAGTTTCTTCCGGAATGACGGCGCAGCTTGTGCTGGTCGTTGTCCCGGTGTCAGTGGATGTGCCTGTGCTGGTACCGGTTGTTGCGCCACTAGTGGTCGATGTCGTTGTACTGCTGGCGCTGGTACTGCCGCCACCGCATGCTATCACTGATAAGGCTGTTGCGCCCCCTGCCGAGAGCCAGCGTAATAGCTGGCGGCGATTGGGGGAAGTATTGAGCAGGGTCGTAAGATCATGCGCCAAGCCGTGGTCGTGTGAGTCCATGTGATCTCCTATGAGTAATGTATGGTGGGGAATGCTTGCATTGTCTGCCGGAGAGTTGTAAAACGAGGTTAAGGTGGCGTAAAGGCCGGTAAAAATCTGCAACAGATGCCCGTTCCGGTGAGTCCGGTGTGACTGTAAATCTGGGTAAATCAGGCTTTCCCCGGGTCTTTGTGCACGTCGTTAAGGGAGAAATTCGGTATGATGACACTGTTACAAATCTACTCTAGCCAATGCAATGACCAAGGTACTGCTCGCCGATGATGATGTCGAACTGGTTGATATGCTCAGGGAATACCTTGAGCGTGAAGACTATGTCGTTACTGTGGTCCATGATGGCGCCCAGGCGGTGAGTGAGGCTTTGACCGGTCATCATGCGATTGTGGTGTTGGACATCATGATGCCGCATATGAACGGGATTGAGGCGTTGCGCCGCATCCGTGCCCAGAGCCGGATGCCGGTCCTGATGCTGACTGCCAAAGGGGATGATGTTGACCGTATCATTGGACTGGAACTGGGAGCTGATGATTATGTTCCCAAGCCGTGTACGCCCCGTGAGTTGCTGGCGCGTATCCGGGCGATTTTACGGCGGACTCAAAGTGCGCCTGGTAGCGACGTACAAGTCCTGCCGCTGGTGATCGGTGCCTTGAGCATTTGGCAAAGTCAGCGCCGCGCAGAATGGAGCGGACAGCCTCTGGAACTCACGAGTACCGAATTTACACTGTTGGAAATACTCGCTCGAAATGCGGGCCGCACCGTCAGCAAAAATGATTTATCCGAACAAGGCTTGGGGCGTCCCCTGACGCGCTTTGACCGCAACATCGACGTGCATCTGAGTAGCATTCGCCAAAAATTAGGTCCGTTAACCGATGGCCGCGCCGTCATTCAGACCGTGTATCGGCAAGGCTATATGCTGACCAAGGAGTAAGCGGTGGGTCGCCTGTTCTGGAAATTTTTCTTCTTCATCTGGCTGGCGCAATTAACGGCAATTGCCGGTATCGGCGGCACGCTGTCACTCAAGCATCAGCGTGAGCAGGAGGCGCGTGCGGCGGCCGATTTGCTCTATGCAAAAGAGCATCCGGCAATGGTATTGGCGCCTGATGTTTTGTCAGACATCATACCGCCAGATACTGCGTCTGCGGGCAGGCCACAAACTCGGTCAGACCGACCGGAATTATTGCCCCGCCATATTTCCCCTCCAGATAGGAATAATCATCCTGGAACCACGCATCCCGGGCCGCCCGCACACATTGACCATCCAGGATTTCGGCACGACGACAGTTTAGGGGGCGATCATGACATGCCGCCAGGGCCGCGCGAGGTTAATGTTTTTATTCCGATGGCGGCAGCGCTGCTGGCAAGCCTATTGTTTGCTGCTTTACTGGCCTGGTACATGTCAAAACCGATACGTCACTTGCGTACTGCATTTATTTCTTTGGCTGAGGGTAATTTACAGACCAGAGTCGGTGCCAGTATGGGCAGGCGGCAGGATGAGCTGGCAGATCTGGGACGCGAATTTGACAGCATGGCAGAGCAACTCGCGAATCTGATGGAAAGTCAGCGCCGCCTCTTGCATGATGTCTCGCACGAGTTGCGTTCGCCACTGGCAAGGTTGCAGGCCGCGATCGGTCTGGCGCGACAACAGCCCGAGCGTGTCGATGCCTCGATGGACAGGATCGAGCGTGAAGGTGTGCGCATGGACAAGCTGGTCGGTGAACTGTTGACATTGTCGCGCATTGAAGCCGGTGTCATGGCGAGTATGGACAGTATTCAGGTCGATGAATTGCTTGCCGAGATTGTTGATAACGCAGGCTTCGAGGCGGAATCGCATGGCAAGGAGCTGGTGTTTTTCGGCAGTGTGATGGGACAGGATGTATTGCTGAGGGGCCGTTATGAATTGCTGTACCGGGCTTTAGAAAATGTCGTGCGCAATGCCATCAAATATACCAGAGACGATGGCATTGTCCGTCTGGAAGCACAACTGGAAGCGGCGCCTCTCACAGTGACACAATCAAGTGCAGCGGGCGCTAAGCAACTCAGAGTGCGGATACTCGATGAAGGTAAAGGCGTGCCAGAGTCTGAGTTGCAAACCATCTTTGAGCCGTTTTTCCGAGGCGCGAATGCCAGTGCAAACAGCGCTGCTGGAACGGGGAGAAATGCGGATGGTTACGGCCTGGGGCTAGCGATTGCACAGCGCGTGATCTTTGCACATGGCGGCAGCATCATCGCGAGTAATCTGGCGCAAACCGGTGGCGCGCCTGGTGGTTTATGCGTCGAAATTATCTTGCCGGTTCTGGCAAAATCGACTACTCTGTGACGGTGAAATGCATCGGTAAGAGGGCGCATTTCTACAAGTATATTTACGCTGGATTTTCTGGCAATCTTCCGCCGGTAACACGCTCAATACCACCCAGATCAATCCAGCTTTGTACCTCGATAAATCCGTGTTGCGTCAGTAACCCGCGTACTGCCTGTGCTTGATCATAGCCGTGTTCCATCAGCAGCCAGCCTTGCGCACTCAGGCGTTGTGCCGCACCTTGAATAATGATGCGATATCCAGTTAAGCCATCGGCCTGATCAGTGAGTGCGATGATGGGTTCGAAGCGCAAATCTCCTTGTTGCAGATGATGATCATCTTTGACGATGTAGGGCGGATTGCTGACGATGGTGTCGAATTGCTCATCGCCTAATGCCGAGAACCAGTCACTTGGGAGCAAGCGCATTTTGCTGTGCGGGACATTGCGGTCGGCATTTTGCTGTGCCACGGCGACCGCTGCCGTACTGATGTCAGTCGCTGTGACCGTCAGATCAGGTCGCTGGTGCGCAATCGCGATGGCAATCGCACCTGATCCTGTACCCATATCGAGCAGACGACCCTGTTGCGGTGCGCGCTCGACGGCCAATTCGACTAATAATTCGGTTTCATGACGTGGAATCAGCACATCGCTGGTGACATGGAAAGGCAGGCCGAAAAATTCACGTTCACCAATCAGATACGCGATAGGTTCGCCGTCGTAACGGCGTACCAGAAGCTGATCGAGCCTGGCTGCCTGTGCTGCGTCGAGGCGTTCTTCCGATTGCGTGATCAGCTGGATGCGGGTCAGTCCTAGCGCATGCATCATCAGGATGCGCGTATCAACCACATCAAGCGGACTGGCTGTCTGGCAGGCACCGATGCTGATGCCTTCATGGATCCAGTGTGCCATTAACGGTGACGACCAAATAAACCGCGTTGCGTATTGTCTTTTTGCAGCAGGGCAAACAACAGCGCGACGGTGAAGACGCCAAACCATACCGCTGCCCAGCCTGGAATCGACAGGCCGATAATTGGCGGGTAAGGTGTCTCACACAAGCCGTCGGCTTTAAACATGATAGGCAGCCATTGCGCTGTAAATATCTTGTTCAAGACAGTTTCATAGGGATCGATGCCGCAAGTCAGTTCAGGATTGGCGAGCAGCCACAGATGCTTGCCCGCGATCCCCAGACCGCTGAGTGAGGACAGTAAGGCCAGTCCGATGCTGATGCGACGGGCTTGACCTTGCAAAGCAAGAGCGATCAGGCAACATATCGCAATGAAAATAAATGCATAACGCTGCATGACGCACAGCGGGCAGGGCGGCATGTTTTTAACAAGTTGCAGATACAGGGCAAAGCCGAGCAGGGCAATACAAATCGTGGCGACAGAGATTAGAATGGTTTTTGTGCGGGTCATGGCGAACTGAGGAAATAATTGAACTTGCCGTAGGATACCCTAAGCGGCAATTGGTTCTGTGACTAAACGTAGTATTTGTTCGCGAATAGCAAAATAGCGGCTTCATTGACTCTCAGATTCGTCCGCAGATACTGTCGATCTCGCCGCGCGAAGTGATAGATGGCAAAGCACTGCTAGTGATCACGATCAGAGCAGATGCGAATTTTTTATCGATATACTGGGTGATGTATGTGATATCAATCCTTTAATCCGCTTATATAACGTGCGGAATATAGATATCAATACATATACTCCCCCTATTTATCAAATTTAGTCGTCACCTAATGCCGCCAGTAACTCGGCCTGATGTTCCGCAACCAGGGCGTTTGTCAATTCTGTCAGCTCGCCATCCATGATGAAGTCGAGTTTGTATAAAGTTAAGTTAATGCGGTGATCCGTCATGCGGCCTTGCGGGTAATTGTAGGTACGGATGCGTTCGCTGCGGTCGCCGGAGCCGATCAGACTCTTGCGGGTCGCCGCTTCTTTTGCCTGCTTCTCGCGCATTTGACCATCCATGATACGAGTCGCTAAGACGCGCATTGCCTGTGCTTTATTCTGATGCTGACTGCGGCCATCCTGACATTCGACCACGATACCGGTCGGTAAATGCGTGAGACGCACGGCAGAATCCGTTTTATTAATATGCTGACCACCGGCACCCGATGCACGGAATGTATCGATGCGCAGATCGGCGTTGTTGATGACTACGTCCGCGAGTTCATCCGCCTCTGGCATGACGGCTACTGTGCAGGCCGAGGTATGGATGCGGCCTTGCGTTTCGGTGGCGGGAACGCGCTGGACGCGGTGACCGCCAGATTCGAATTTTAATTTGGAATAAGCGCCGAAACCGGCGATCCGGACGATGACCTCTTTATACCCGCCGAGCTCTGACGGCGATTCGGACATCATTTCGATTTGCCAGCGATTACGCTCTGCGAAGCGGGTGTACATGCGCAGCAGATCGCCTGCGAACAGCGCTGCTTCGTCACCGCCGGTGCCAGCGCGGACTTCGAGCAAGATATTGCGTTCATCGTTCGGATCTTTCGGCAGTAGCATTTTTTGCAGGTCGACTTGCAATTCTTCCATGCGCTGTCTGGCGGCATTGATTTCTTCCTGAGCGAAATCTTTCATATCTGGATCGGCCATCATCTCCTGTGCAGAGTCGATATCTGCTTGCGCCTGCTGATAGTTTTGATACAGCTCAACCAGCGGTTCGAGTTCGGCATGTTCGCGCGTCAGCTTGCGATAGTTGTCCATGTCATTGGTGACGCCTTCCTGATTCAGGAGTTGGCCGACTTCGACCAGGCGTTCTGCCAATTGGTCGAGTTTTGAAAGCATCGATGGTTTCATTGTCTTACCTAGTTTAATCAATACGGGGATATCGGAGGATGTACGAGCAGATCGTCGCATCGGAGTAGAGTGCCGGGCACGTCGGCCTGGCGGCTGTCAGGCGTCGCTAACGCTTAGTGCGGAACAACTGTGGCAGCAGGGTCGCCAGACGGGCGCGTTCGTCGCCGCTGGCCTGATGCAGTGCCTGTTGCGGGCCATGTAGAAATTTAGCAGTCAGACCTTTGGAGAGCGCTTCGAGTACCGCTTCTACGTCATCGCCGCGTGCCAGCATTTTGCGCGCACGTTCGAGTTCCAGCAGGCGCATTGCCTCACTGTTCTCATGCAGATCCTGAATCACCGGCACCACAATGCGCCCATCGACCCAGTGCATGAATGACTGTACGCGTGTTTCGATAATGGCTTCTGCCTGAGCGACAGCGGCCTGACGGTTTTCTATGCCAGTCTGTACTACATTACCAAGGTCATCGACGGTGTAGAGAAATACGTCATCAAGTGCGCCGACTTCTGTTTCGATATCGCGCGGTACTGCCAGATCGACCATGAAGATAGGACGGTGGCGGCGCGCTTTGACGGCACGCTCTACCATACCCAGTCCGATGATAGGTAAGGTGGACGCAGTACAGGAAATGATGATGTCGAACAGCGATAAACACTGAGGCAATTCAGCCAGGCGAATCGCTTTGCCGTTGAAGCGATGGGCAAGTGCTTCGCCGCGCTCGAGTGTACGGTTGGCTATGGTGATGCTTTTAGGATTTTGTGCAGCGAAATGCGTCGCACATAGTTCGATCATTTCGCCCGCGCCGATAAATAGCACATGCTGCTCAGAAATGGTATCGAAAATACGCTGTGACAAGCGTACCGCGGCGGCGGCCATTGAGACGCTATGCGCACCGATTTCGGTAGTACTGCGCACTTCTTTGGCTACTGCAAAGGTACGCTGAAATAATTGATGTAGATAAGTGCCTAGTCCGCCTGCGGCATCAGCCTGACGCACGGCATCTTTCATCTGACCTAAAATTTGTGGTTCACCGAGAACCATCGAGTCTAGACCGGAAGCAACGCGAAACGCGTGACGCACAGCATTGTCCTGCGGCAGTGTGTACAGGTGATGGCGTAATTCTGAGTAGGGCAGCTTGTGAAAGTCCGCGAGAAAATGGGCGGTGGCATCAACAGGATTATCGACGTGGCTGGCCGCATACATTTCAGTGCGATTGCAGGTCGATAAAATAGCGGCCTCTACATTTGCGTGAAAAGCATCATGCTGGCTTGCCTCACGACCAAACCACGAGCGCGCAGCAACCACTGCCTGACCGATCTGGTCAGGAGAGAACGCGACTTTTTCACGGAGTGAAAGTGGCGCAGTCGTGTGATTGAGGCCGACGGCTAGAAGTTGCATGGCGTGAGCAGCGTAAGATCAAAGTGTAAGCCCGCATTATAACGCGTCAGAGCAAAGATTTTCTGACGCAGACGACCTCATTGCGCGAGATCAAACGCTAAATGCTGGCAATTTGATATGAAATGTCGTGCCTTCGTTGGGTGCACTGACAAAACTAATCTGACCATGATGGTGATCGATAACGGCTTTTACAAAGACCATCCCCAAGCCAACGCCATCGTTTTTTGGTTGCTCGCCATGTTTGAAACGCTGAAAGCGCTGAAACAGTTTTGGCTGATCGACTCTGGCGATGCCATAACCCTGATCTTTGATGGTGCAGATGACGCTTGCTTCGACTAATCCTGCTTCATATTCCAGACTACAGGTAATGGTCGTATCGGCGGGGCTATATTTGATCCCGTTCGATAAAAGATTAGTCAATGCCCTTGTCATCAGAGCACGATCGACACGTACGGGATAATCCCCTTCGGGGATCTGGGTGACGATCTTGATATGCTTGCTTTTGGCGAGTGTCCACATCTCTTCGCTGGCATCGAGTAAGACATCCTGAAAATCCATATCTTCAAGATGGTAATTCTGTGATTCGGCACGTGCGAGCTGGACAAAATTATCCGCCAGCCCGAGCGTGATGCGTGAGGCTTTTTCTATGCGGTTGAGAAATTCGTCTTGTGGCAGTGCGGTTGCCGGGTCCTGTTGCAGCTCCAATAAGGCGAGGATAGATGCTTGAGGTGCTCGCATATCATGCGAAATAAAGTGCAAAGTCTCGTCGCGGCTGCGTTCGGCAGCGCGAATTGCCGTGATGTTAATCAGACTGACAATCCAGCCGACGAGTTCTTTTTTACCCGAGTAGCAAGGGGCGCTCTTGATCAGTAAATCCCTTCCGCGCGGATCGACCACTTCTATCCCGCTTGTCATGAGGGTGGTTTTTTGTAAATCCAGTAAATTCCACCAGCTAAAAGCTTCGGCAGGGAGTTGCTCCTGTAGGTGCGGAGGATTCATCTTGGCGAACAGATAAGGAACCAGTGCATCGTTGACTTGCGGCACGCCGATGCTGGCGAAATAGGTCTTGGCGATCTGGTTCGATAGCAGCACGTTGCCGTCGGTAGTCGTGACCAGAGTTGCATCCGGCAGACTGCTGAGACTGTCGCTGCCAAACTGGCGCAGATCCCGTACCCGTCGTGCTGCGACTTGCATGGCATCGATCCGTTGTTCCAGCCTGTCTTGTACGGGACGCTTTTCTTCCTCGTCTGTGGTTTTTAATTCCGGTAGCAGATGGGGTTCGTTATCGAGCAAAATGAATTCTTCACCGAGATAACGTATTGCTGCCTCAAGGCGGCGCCAGCTCCAAAGCGGGTAAGCAATGATCAACGAGACCAAGGCTGCAGCCGGAGGTAACCACAGGCCGCTTCGCATGGCCAGATAGCTAGTCGTCAGCACGCCGATAAATAAAAAGAAGGTCGTCAATAAGGCGAGTCGCGGTGAAAAAAACAAATAGGCCAGCATCGCAAGTAGCACCGGGCACAAGCAATACAAGCTGGCTTCCAGATTCGATGCCATCTGAACAGAACGGCCGTCGAGCAAGCTTGCCAGAATATTGGCATGAATCTCGATCCCGGCGATCATGCCTTCGTTGGCAGATACGGGCGTAGGGAAGGAATCCGCCATGCCGACCGCCGTCGGCCCGATCAGGACATATTTATTTTTAAAAAAATCGGGCGGTACTTCACCACGTAAAACTGCGACATAAGGAACTGATTTGAAGTGACCGCTGCTGCCATAAAAAGGAATATGCATCTGGTAATCACGCTGCCAAAGACCGTTGCCTGACTTAGTCGAATCGGCGCGGAGAGCTGCGGACAGGCGTGCGCCGGGCAGATTGATCTCAGTCCCGGGGGCAATTTTATAGGCCACGTCTTTCATAGCCAGAGCCATGTGTGGCCACATCTCGCCGTTCATGCCTTCTCGTAGAAATACGCTGCGTGCAACGCCGTCTTTGTCCAATTCCAGGTGAATATGCGAGAGTTGCCGGGCAGCGCTGGCTAGCGCCGGAATAGGTTTGCCGACACTCAGACCTTTGCCTGCGTTTTCAGAAAACACCGGTAGTACCGTGAGGTTGTTGGCGCTGAGTGCCGCAGCGAGTTGCTGGTCTCCGCCAGATGAGCCATCAATACCCGATGGTTCCGCCTCGGGGAAAAAAACGTCGAGCCCTATCGCCAGAGGTTTGGCCGCAGAGAGTTGTTGTAGCAGCTCAGCATGTCTTGCTCTTGGCCATGGCCACTTGCCGAGTTCTGTCAGGCTGTAATCATCAATGCCGACAATGATGATGTCGTCACGTGCCTGAACTGGATTAGCCTGCATGAAGCGATCGTACAGGCTCAGGTCAATCCGGTTCAGCGTCGCCATCCACGCCAGACATGCGGTCAGTAACAACATCAGGCAACTGATCATCAGCCATTCACGTAAGGCGATACGTTCTACCTTGATGTGTTCAGTATTCATCTGATGGCTGAGGTGTTAAGTCTTAAAATCCTGGCTTGACGATGCCGCTGCCGGATTGAATCGGTTCTCCACTACTGGTGGTCCAGCGGGTAAAAATGGTCAACTTTTGCGTGGCAGTGAAGGCACCGACATAACCATCCGCATCGGTGGCACGCACTCGAATGAAATACAGCCCTGAATCAGGGCGGGGAATGCGTAACTCTACCTGATCCAGTTCTTTGGACAGATAGACATCTTTGAATGTCGCATCACGGGCGATTTGAATCAGGAACTTTTGGCCTGGTTCGGATGGCCAATTGAATGACAATTGGTTGCCGCCATCATCGGCTGGCGCATTCATGGTCTGTGGTGACATCAGGGTAAATGCTTGTACATCACTGTAAGGGCCCTGATCGGCTTTGCCATTCACTTGAGCAATCGTTGCGACACGCCAGTAATATTTGCCATTAGTGATCTTGTCGGCGCTGAACTGTACTTCTTTGATATCGGTTTGATCGAGAATGATTTGTTTAAACGAGGCGTCGCTGCTGACTTGTAAATGGTAGGCCTTGGCATCGGCAGATTCGGTCCAGACAAAATCAACTTTTTCTGCGCGTAACTTGGCTTTTGGTTGTACGTTGAATGGCGGTTCCGGACGTGCTTTTAATGTGAACGCCTGTGTCAGCGGTAAGCCTTCAAGGCCGAGCGTATCGATCGCACTGGCGCGTACGAAGTAATTGCCGTCAGGCAGACCGTCAAATTTAAAACGGTTATCTGCAGAGCGTGCTTCCATCACGATGTTTTGTGCTTGTGCATCGTTGGCTATTTGCAGGTGATAACTCGCAGCTTCTTTTGTCTTATCGAGAGTAAATACAATAGTTGGGCGATCCTGTAGCTGATAACCGCTGACCAAAGCAGGCGCTGGCAATAAATCAACCGGTTTGCCTACGCCTTCCTGACTAATCACATTTCCTTTACCCGCTGGCAGTACCAGCGTGTTCGGTTTTTTTGCATTCCCGACGGCAACCCCGCCTGACAAGACCTCGTTGGTAATGCCATCGTCATTGACGCCAACCCGAAAATGTGTGCCGCGCACACCCGCCACCGCGAGTGGCGATCTTACTTCAAAGCGGCCTTTATTCGATTCCAGCGGCGTGACTTTGGACTCGACCCGTCCTTGCAATAACGCGATCTCAGTACGCGGGCTTTGCGTATATTTGGTCATACGCAATCTGCTCAGTGTGACCTGGCTATTCGACGGGATGGAGATGCGTGAATCGTCCGGGAGCACGAGCGTCAGGAATCCATTTTTACCGGTAGTGATTTGGGTGCCCTCTTTGTACACATTGCCAAGTGAAACCGGGCTTTCCGTTCCGTTCGATGTCTTTGCTATGGAGCTGCCTGCCAGCGCTAAGACTTTGGCTTCGCTAGGGTCTTCCGGCAGCAACTCAAATGGAATCAAAATTAATGACCCTACCGGAATAGTGCGGTCATTCGATATGTGATTGACTTTGCCGAGTATCGACCAGTTTTGCGTTTTTTCTGTAAAGCGTTTGGCGATGGACGACAGTGTGTCACCCTCGGACGCAAAGTAAGTCATGTTGGGCGGTGTGCTGAGGACGGAGCCAGGTTCACCTTTGCTCGTGACAGATCTGGCAGCGTTAGCTGGGGCTGCCATAGAACTGAGAATCAAGGATAGAAGTAATGTGCGCGTCAGCGACAGGCGTAAGATGGTCAACATGAAAACTCCTGAAGGGACTGCTACCAGACTCGCACAACTAAGCCGCTAAGTGAGTCTGGCAGGATATTACTCGGCTGTTACCTGCTCGAGGCGATAGCCATAACTATAGACTGGTGCGAGCCGGTAGCCATTTTCAGGTCGTAATTCCAGCTTACTGCGTACCCGTGAAATATGGGTATCCATCGTGCGCGAAGGGATGTCAATGTCTCGCGACCAGACCGCTTCAAGAATATAAGCCCTTGATAAGGGACGTCCGAGGTTGCGGAACAGAAGCAGCGCGAGATCGAATTCTTTTTGTGTCATTTCGACGGGGACATCATTGATGCTGACGCGGCCCGCACGTGTTTCAAATTTGTAGATGCCGAATTGCAGATGCTCTGAGACCGTTTGCGAAGGGTAGGCGCGGCGCAAGAGTGCCTGTACGCGCGCTACGAGTTCGCTGCGTCGTACTGGTTTGATCATATAGTCATCTGCACCAGCAGCAAGGCCAGCGACGATATCGTCTTCGCCAGAGCGGCTGGTCATGAAGAGTACCGGCAGGTTAGGTGACAGCTTTTCTCTGACCCAATGAAGAATCTCTGTGCCGCTTAAATCCGGTACTTGCCAGTCAAGGATCAGCATATCGTAACTATCGCGACGCAAATTATGCAACATGTCCTTGCCACTCAGGAACGGGTGGCAAGTATGACCAGCCGCATTCAAGATGGTGCATACCAGCTCAAGCAGATTATTGTCATCGTCCAGTACAGCAATTCTCATAAGGGCACGCAGATTGGGGTTGAACAATCGTAAAATAGTAAAGATACAGCATTGTACCTAACACAAGAATGATTTTAGGCAAGCTGGAAAGAATGAGCAAAAAAAATAGGCATTTCCTTCATTTTAATAGCTTTTTGGCACATAAAAACGACTAAATATTTCTGTATAGAAATTATTGTCTTGAATATCTGTCAAGCGATCGCAAACGTTTGCTGTCATTGATATATCCGTGCGGATGATAAATGAATAAGAGCCTGGGAGAGGTTGGACTGGGATTGAACTTGGACTTTATAACGGGATGATTTATCGATGAATCACATCGTTGCGCCAGATTACACCAGAGCGGTTAACACTATCTGCCGCCCTGGCGTTGGTGCATTAACTCCGTAGCTCTGCATCAGGCAAGACGACATTCACATCCAGTACTTCCAGATTACCCTGGCGATCCAGTGAAACTTTGATATCGTCTGCGTTGACTTTGGTGTATTTGGAAATCACAGCGATCAGCTCTTCTCGCAAAGCAGGTAAAAAATCATACCCTTCACGACTTGTACGCTCACGCGCAATGATGATTTGCAGACGTTCTTTGGCGGTATTGGCGCTCTTAGGTTTGTTGTTGAATAGAAAAGATAGCAAGGCCATATTACTTACCTCCAAAAATCCGTTGCAGCAGACCTGGTTTTTCATAATTGATAAAACGCAGGGGCACTTCTTGACCGAGAAAACGTGAAATCACATCTTCGTACGCATCCGACACATCGCTTCCCTTCATATGGATGGCCGGATTACCTTGATTTGATGCATGCAGCACCGCTTCTGATTCTGGAATCACACCGATCAGGGGAATGCGCAAAATTTCCTGCACGTCCGTGTAGGACAGCATCTCACCAGCCTCAACACGTTTTGGCGAGTAGCGGGTGATCAGCAGATGTTCTTTCACTGGCTCGCCGCCTTCCTGCGCGCGTTTTGACTTCGCTTGAATGATGCCCAGAATACGGTCGGAGTCACGTACGGAAGACACCTCTGGGTTAGTCACAACGATCGCCTCGTCGGCAAATGTCAGTGCCATGACTGCACCGCGCTCAATACCGGCAGGCGAGTCACAGATGATGTATTCAAAATCCATTTTGGCGAGATCCGTTAAGACACGCTCAACGCCTTCTTCTGTCAGCGCGTCCTTGTCGCGGGTTTGCGAGGCCGGCAGGATAAACAAATTATCGCAATGCTTGTCCTTGATCAGTGCCTGATTCAGGCTTGCTTCGCCGCTGATGACATTGACTAAATCATAGACGACACGCCGTTCGCAGCCCATGATCAAATCCAGATTACGCAGACCCACGTCAAAATCGAGTACGGCGGTTTTGTGTCCCCGCATGGCGAGGCCAGACGCAAAGCTGGCACTGGAAGTCGTTTTTCCTACGCCGCCCTTACCGGATGTCACAACGATGATTCTTGCCACAAAGAACTCCTTTAATTTTCGAGCAATCAAACTACTGATAGCGGTGATGGAATGATGTTAAATAATTAACCAGCTGATTTTACGGATGATACTTCAATACTGTCACCAATCAGCTTGATTTGTACGGGATGGTTAGGCAGCAATGCCGGAAAGCCATCATCAAACGTGCGGTAGATCCCTGCAATAGAGACCAATTCAGCCTCCATTGACAGTGCAAAAATACGCGCATCGGTATTGCCCGTAGCACCAGCCAGAGCACGCCCGCGCAAGGGTGCGTAAATATGAATGCTTCCGTCAGCAATGACCTCAGCGCCATTATTGACCGATGCGGTAATGATCAGATCTGCCCCGCGCGCGTAAATACGCTGCCCCGCACGCACCGGTGTGTCGATCACCATTGCCGGTGTATTGCTATGGATAATTTGTGGTGCTGTCGCGGGAACAGGTTTCTCAGCGACGATTTCCACTGCAGTCGCTGTCGTAACCGGAGTCGGGCTGGTGAACTCTGGACGTGGCTTGCTGACCACGTCGATACTCAGGCCGTGGCTGCGTATTGTGCTGTAATCGCTTTCCTGCGCATTGCGTACGGCGACCGGATTGAGTCCAAACGATTTAAATAAACTGATCAGTGCTGGCCAGTCTAGTTTTTCTGAGGCGATATTTTCTACATCGATGACGGCAAACTCGTCGTCAAAAAAATCTGGCGTACCCGCTGTCATTTGCTTCAAAGCGGCTTCCAGCGTAGCGATGGGCGCGGCATGCAAAATAATCGCAACGGCGACAACGGTAGAAATTTTTATTTCAACAGGCTTGTGCGTCAGGCTATTTTGCATAGTAAATAATCAGTAAGGTGGCAATGCGACGGTCTGAACAGGCGAAAGAATAACGGCTATTGTAAAAGACTTATCCCTGTCGTTGTGGTCTAAGTCTCGCTAAAACTGCAAAAAAAATAAGCGAAATCCGCTTGCAATCCGATTAAAAAATAGGCTGGCAATTGTCTTTGCCGGAGAATTTTTTTCAAAAACCTATGCAAATTATCGAGCCGATCTGTCGTTTTTGTCGTCGCGACGAGTGCCTTAGTCAGCGTTTAAAACCAAGGTCAGTTCTGCAACGCGCGCTTTAAGAGCCATATTCTCGGCATGCAGTTCGGCTATTTTTTGTTGCAGTACTGCGATGTCGGCGGGATCCGCAAGAGCCGCTGAGGCGCGAGGAATACTATCCATACTTTGCACCTGAGCATCGTCTTGTGAAGTGCTATGTTCCGGAGCTTCATTTTTTACTATTTTGACAGGCCGGCTTGCTGCTTTGATCTCGCGCGCACGTCTGGCGGCCTGTTGTAACTCTTTACGACCGCCTGCGACGGCGTCGGCTTGTTGCGCCTCCGGTAAGGAGGCAATAGCCGCGGCGGCGCTGATAGAGATGGTTCCAGCGCGGACCGCATTGACTAATGCGGGGCTTGCCGCCTTCTGAATTTTCTCAATTTGCGTGACAGCATTGCTGCTGATTCCGGCGGATTTGGCGATGTCTTCGCGCGTATTTTTTGTCTTTGGTTCCGTGTTTTCATCGGGCGCTGGTGCCGTATTGTCGCTCGCTGGCTTATTGCGTGCGGCGACAATTTCTTTTTTGCGTAATGCCAGCATGCCACGCTGAAAATCCGTGACGCTGCGACGTCCGATATGGTTATCGATCAGCCAGAGAATGACATCTTCCATACTATCGAGTGAAGTATTTTGTATTGTTTTATAAGGCAAATTGTGTTGCTGACAAATTGCATAACGGTTATGGCCGTCGATTAGCGTATCACCCCATAAGATCAGGGCATCACGACAGCCCTCGCGCAAAATGCTACGTTCCAGTGCCTCATATTCATGGGTTGTCAGCGGATCAATATAGGCTTTAATTTCTTTGTTAATTTGTATGGTCATGGGTGATGCTGGTTAAATATTTTCTGAAAGGTTGTGCACTGACTTAAGACCGCTATTCGTAGCAGTCATCTATGGCTGTCATGCTGACGGGTAGCGATCAATCGGTAGGAAGATGTTGCATTATTCCTGTTTGTGTTCGGTCCGGATAGACTTATCTGATGCGGACATCTTGCGGCACGATGTTAAAAAGTCTTGCAGGCGCGCAGATAGTATTTTATGTCTGTGATGAATCAGATAAAAATTTCTTTCAAGTTTAGGAAGCGTGGTTTTTACCTCGACCACTTTACGCATGCTCAATAAATCCGCAACAACGCGGCGTGATAAGCAAGCGATGCCCAGTCCCTCGGCTGCGGCATATTTAATTGCCTCCGAGTTGCCGAATTCGCCGATACAATTCAGATGATGCAAATGGGGTAACAGCGCTTGCTCCACTGTCTCACGCGTTCCCGAACCTGGTTCTCTCAGCAACCATTGAGCACTGCGTAAATTCTTGAGGGGCACTTTTACTTCAACACCAGCATTCAGGATGGGATGTTTTGGCGCACAGACAATAATGAGTTCATCGTTGATCCAGCGCTCTGCGTAAAGTTCTTCCTGATGGCAAGGACCTTCTATCAAACCGAGATCCAGATCGAAATTCGCGACGGCATGCGCAATGTCTGCCGTGTTGGCAATCGTCACATTCGGATAGCTCATCGAGTCGGAGTGTGTTTTAGCGAGAATGGCGGGCAACACGTAAATGCCCACAGTAGTGCTTGCACCTAGTCGCAATCCTGCACCGGATTGCGCGAAGCCCGGGCTAAATTGCTGCTCAATCACGCGTGCAGCATCAAGCAGTTGATTTGCCTGAGGCTGTAGCAAACGACCATTGTCATTGAGCTGGAGACGCTTGCCGATGCGGTCAAACAGACTGATCTCCAATCCATGCTCAAGTTCATTTAACGCGGCACTGGTAGCAGATTGCGACAGATTAACCTCATCAGCGGCAGCCGATGTGCTGCCAGTTTGGGCGATGGCCAGAAAAATCTGTAGTTGCCTTAAGGTCAGACGCATTTGGACGCAGGGTGGTTGTACAAAATAAATACCTATTTTACAGCTTGATTATAGATAAATGAATTGTTTTATCAATTAATTGAGGTGGCATACACTGCGCGTTATCTTGATCTGTTTGATCACTCAAAAATTATGCTGCACCAATCAGAAGCTCACTATGTCTCACATATTTCACTCTCCCAGCGCAATAAGATCCATGCGTATCGCTAATTGCTTACATCGACATCAATTGTTCGTAGCGCTTGTTCGGACATATCTTCCCGGACTATTGCTAGTCGCAATGATTAGTGCTGTTGCAGTATCGCTAGGTCAATTCTCCTGGTTGACTGAGCATGGCCTTGGCGTGTTGAGCCTGGCAATTTTTGCAGGTATCGCTGCTGGTAACACGACCGTCATTGCTTGTGCGGCTCAATCCGCACAAGGTATTCGCTTTTCAAAGCATCATTTACTACGTCTGGGGATCGTGTTGTATGGGTTTCGCTTAAATTTTCAGGACCTGGCAGACGTCGGCATCAGTGGTTTTTTGATTGATGCGCTGGTTCTGAGCACTACTTTTGGCCTGAGTATTTTTCTTGGAATGAAGTTGCTGGGGCTAGATAAAAATACAGCAATCTTAATCGGTGCCGGGAGTTCTATTTGTGGCGCGGCAGCGATCATGGCAACAGAGAATATCGTCAGCGCTAAACCGGAAGAGGTCAGTGTAGCAATCTCTACCGTGGTGGTGTTTGGCATGATGGCAACCTTGCTCTATCCCTTCTTATACCATTGGAATCTGTCTTTGCATCTGGTCTCTGTTAGGGCAGAATTTTTTGGTGTTTTTGCAGGCTCGACAGTTCATGATGTCGCACAAGTTGTCGCCGTTGCTCACGCAGCAGGTGATCAGGCTGAACATACAGCCATTGTTGCGAAGATGGGGCGAGTTATGATGCTGGCGCCGTTTCTGTTTTTATTATCACTGGCTTTGTCAAAAAAGAGAGTGTCTTCTGATCAATCGGCAATGCCTCATCAGAAACAGACGCAGGCCATCAGTGTTCCCTGGTTTGCATTTGTTTTTGTTTTGATGGTTGCAATCAATTCGATTCTGACAATACCCAAGCATTGGCTTAATGTGATTCAGCAGGTGGATATGTGTTTATTGTCGATGGCAATGGTTGCCTTAGGTTTGAGCACGAATCTTAGTATGATACGCAAGGTCGGCAGCAAACCATTATTGCTGGGCGGAGCACTTTTTGTGTGGTTGATGGCCGGAGGCATGATGATCAATCAGATGGTGAGCTATCTGTTTTAATCATCATGAATGTAAAACTATTTGCACCGCAACTAATTTGCCAAGTAACTAAATAATTAGATAACTTTAAGTAACTAAGTGTCCAAGCAGGCGTATTTTTAAGCAGTTCTATTAAGCGAATCTGATGAGATTATCTGATAACCGCACCAGCTTTCATCACCCATTTAACCCGTTCTAACTCAGTCACATCTTCTAACGGATTTCCATCTACTGCGATCATGTCGGCAAATTTTCCGACATCAATCGAGCCTACCTGATCTTCCCAGCCAAGTAGCTTTGATGCGTTAACGGTCGCTGATCTGATCGCCTGAATGGGCGTCATGCCGATTTGCACATACACAGCAAACTCTCTCGCATTCAGGCCGTGTGGATACACGCCAGCATCGGTACCAAACGCAATCGGTACGCCCAGACTTACTGCGCGAGCGACATGCTTGCGCGCATCTGGCAGAACGATTTTGGCTTTTTCTAGCAAAGCTTTAGGCAATTTGATTTCTTCTGCATGCTGGATGAGCCAGTCGCCAAGATACAAGGTCGGCACTAGCCAGGTCTTATGTTCCTTCATCAGCTTGCTACCTTCGTCATCGATGTAGGAGCCGTGTTCAATTGAATCCACGCCAGCCAATACGGCAAGCCTGATACCGTCGCCACCGTGAGCATGTGCTGCCACTTTTTTACCTAATCGATGAGCCTCGCCGACGATAGTTTTCATCTCTTCCAGCGTATATTGCGATGCTTTGGGATCGTCTCCAAATGAAAGTACGCCGCCGGTTGCACAAATCTTGATTACACTGGCGCCGTACTTGATGATTTCGCGGGTTTTTTGCATGACGGCCGCAACACCATCCGCAGTACCGCCAGATGTCAGGCGATATTCCGGCGCGTGCATCGTATCGTCGCAATGACCACCCGTAATTCCCATGCCAGGACCAGATGCCATCATCCTCGGGCCAGGGATGTCCCCCGCATTGATCGCGTCACGCAAGCCAACATCCGAGTAAGCCTCGGCATAAACATCGCGAACCGTAGTAAATCCTGCATTCAGGGTGAGCCGGGCATTGCGTGCGCCGATCAAGGTCTGTCTGGGTACGGACAGTGCAATACTAGAGTAGCCGCTGTTCTCGGGATCTGCCGTCAGATGCGTATGCATATCGATCAGGCCGGGTAGCAGTGTTTTATCTCCTAGGTCAATGATTTGCGCTGTTTCAGGAATTTTCACCTTGTTACCAGCGGCGATAATTTTATCGCCACGTATCAGTACGATGGCATGGTCAATGAAAGTGCCGTCGTTGACATTCAACATGTGCGCCGCTTTCACCGCGATCAGAGGTTGGGGAGTCTCGCCGGATATACTGATGGCCGATATGGTTATCAGCGAGACGCCAAGAATAAATTGTTGAGCCACATGGAATACAACAGCGAAAGACGACAAACGTACACTCATATAGTTTCTCCAAAAGGATGTTCGGTGCTGAATTAGCGAGGTGGTGGAATGACGATCACAGTTAAAACAGAAGCTGCAAACGCATCGTGAACATGTCAGCATGTTTGCCATAAACAGAGCCCTTCAGATATGCGGCCTGATAAGCAAATTTAGTTGAGGGCATCAGTTCAAATGACCCAAATAAAGCAGGCCCGATACGATGCGACTGCTGATTACGCGACGCCCAATGATCCCAGTCGCCGAGTTCGCCAAATCCCTGCAAACCAATATGCAAGGCCGGTATCCAGCGGTATTTTACCTGCCACTGATATTTCATTTGCGTCGCATTAGCTTGTCCGTTGCCATAAGATTCTTCTGACGCAAAGCTATGCTCAAAAAAAACATTACCGTTCAAACGCACCTTACCAATATCCGTTTGCAACGCAGGGCCAAATTCATACGTATACCCTTCGGCAGTATCATGCGGACGAATAAAGTTAGTGTGTAAAGCGAGGTCGAACGGATACTGTCCCTGCGTCAACTGATAATCGTTCTGCCAGTTCCAGGTGCTAAGTTTAAGGTCTGATTTCGACGTCCCGATAGCGCTCGCATATAGCTCGGTATACCAACGCGCAGTAACGCCATACCCAAACCCCAGCTCGGGCCAGATTGTCTGCGCACCGTTGGCGCGATTGACCGTCCAATACCGGTAATCAAGCGATTTCTCGTCCTTGTTGTCATACACCGTCACCACATAATAACCAGGATCAGCCCATACGGTCAGGCTGACAACCAAAAGAAAAAAGAGCAAAACGAAACGCTTTGTCATGGAATTTTCCAGGTGATTTTGCTGCGGAGGAAGTGTGCTGGCTAGGTGCCGAGTATGCATCTAGCTTGTGAAAATAGAAAGTGGGGTGTGATGTGACAAATTTGTTTGTTGGGACGGGGATGCAAAAAAAGCCGTTTAACAAATTTCTTTGTTAAACGGCTTTAATACTTGGTGGCCCGGGGCGGAATCGAACCACCGACACAAGGATTTTCAATCCTAAATATTTTCTTTCTCGAAGATACTTCAATATACCGCCACCTTAAATATAGTCAATGAAATCAATTAGTTACATCATTGACAGTTCGTGGAAATTCCCGCAATATACCTAATGTTTCACCTATTGCCGTACACAAGCCGTACACAGGAATTCATCATGCAAATAAAATTGACGAAAAAAGACATAGAGAAAATGGAAGGTGAAGCCGGACAGGTCGTTCGAGTTCGGCATGGTAGCACCAGATTGTTTCTTCGGATTGATCGTCGCACCGAGGGCAAGATAAGCAAAACTTGGCACTTTGAACGAGAGTTTGCCGGACGAAAAATCAGAACGCGCATTGGCCTTTTCCCTGAAATGCCGGTTGGTCAGGCGGAACAAAAAGCCACTGCTCTTGATGCTGAATGCAATGTCGGCAATGATCCACGGATTTTGGCAAAGACTAAAAAGGCCGCGATACAGGCGGAAGCCATTAAAAAGCGCGCAGGGACGATTACATTGCGAGAAGTGTGGAACGCCTACTTAGACTCGCGTGCAAGCGATATAAGGCCGCTTAAGCCGCTCACAGTGCGCGATTACCGCAAGCATTTAGATAAAACCTTCGTAACATGGGCGAATAAGCCAATTCGTCAAATAACCAAAGAGTCGATAAAAGCCTCTTACCGTGTACTTATTGCGAGATTGGGGGTCGCACAGGCCAATCAAGCAATGCGGTCGATACGAGCAGTGCTTAATTGGATGTTGAAAAATGATGAATTTTTAGGTGCGATAACCGAGAACCCGGTCGAAGTCTTGACCGGGAAAATGCATGAAATCAATGAAAGAATTCGCTGTTTAGAACGTGGTCAGATTGACTCATGGTGGGCTGCAAGCGCGGAACTGGAAAATGAAACCGCACGGACATATCTTAGATTTTTATTGCTGACGGGCGCGCGCCGGGAAGAGGCTCTTTCATTGAAATGGGCAAACGTGGATCTTCGGTGGAATAGTTGCACGTTTGTTGATACCAAAAATGGTGATGATCGTTGCATACCATTGACAGTAGAAGTGAGAGCCATGCTTGCCACATTGCCGCAAAGTAGCGACTGGGTATTTGCAAGTGAAACGAGCAAGTCTGGTCGCATGGTAGAGCCAGCAAAACATATTGATCGAATCGAGAAAATAACAGGAATACGCTTATCTAGCCATGATCTGCGGCGAAGTTTTACAACATTGGCGGAGTGGGCTGAGCTTCCTGATGGCGCGGTAAAACAGATTATTGGGCATAAGCCGGGCGGCGTTACAGAACAACATTACAAGCGCCGTCCCTTGGACATGTTGCGAATGCTTTTACAGAGGTATGAGGATTTTATTCTTTCGGAAATTGCCAACAATGACGCGCCATTGGCAACGGTTACTCAGTTGGATAACGAGCGCTCAACGACTGTTCAACGTCCGTTTAATCACAAGGGAAATTAGAAATGAAGATTGTCAAAAAGAGCGAATTTCAACCAATCAGCAGTTTAGCTGAAGCCAGAATGCTCGATCCAAGAGAGTCAATGGATGGCTATTGGCACGGAATGGAAAACGGCGCTGAACCCGATAATACAAAGTCCCGCGCCTACCATCACGGCTGGCGCAATGGTTTGGTTGACGGCGGCTTTGCCGAGCCAGACACAGCGCAGATTTCATTGATGGATGAATACAAAGAACAACAGTCTCGGGTGCTACATTGAATCCCGATGTTGCGGGCATAACTGGTCTGTTGCAAGCAGAATTGGCTCTAGTGGATCAGTGCTTGCTCGACTTAATCGCGGACCAGCCAGCAAAATACAAAACACAAGCCGCAATGCTTGAACTGATAATTGATAATCGGCTGATTTTGTCTTCTAATCAATGGTCGACTGTTCTCTCAGAGTGCGCGGACTCTCACCTTGCTCGACTAGCAAGCGCTACGCAGCACGCTGGAATTGCTCGTATTGGACTAAGCGCGGGTGATTGTGCGAAAGCGTTCAAGTCGCTTGTTCAGGCTGTTTTTGAGGCTGGCGAAGCTCACGGAACAATTAATGCGATACGTGAAAAGGCATTATCTGCCGCACGGGCAAGACATACTGATGACGCCAAAGAAGAGTTACTTGCCCGGACTGAATGGGAGACGCACATCAAGCACGCAGTACCGAAATTTACACAAGACCAAGCCGCAGCTAGGCTTGCACCAGTTGTCTTTTCTACCGCCAAGTCCTACTTGCGAAAATGGCGCAAAGAAGAAAAAGAGATTGATTCTGCAAAAAAACAGTGGGCCGCATTCCGAGCCAATAACCCAGATTTGGCGCTAATGTTCCCAGACCTTTAAATAGTTAGTCTGCTGGCTGACTAACTATTTCAAAAAACACTTAGTAAGTAGAGTTCACCCCTATACCGCAAGCACATCGCAAATGCGGGAATTTACAGGGGTGACTTATGGAACTTTTCACAGAAAATCAGACCGCTGATTTACTTCAAATATCACGTCAAACGTTATCGAACTGGCGCTGTACCAAGCCTGAAATACTTCCCTTCGTTAAAGTTGGACGCTTAGTCCGCTACAGAAATAGCGATATTGAAAATTTCATCGAATCTAATGTTTTCGGTGGTGTATCAATTGATCGGGTTTAGATATGAAATCCGATACTAAGCAAGCGAAAACATTGCGCCTTCTGAAGCGACCAAGAGGTTTAAACCGATTTGAAGCAGAGGCGTACGGCGACCATGTTTTGCCAAGCACAGTAAGCGCGCTACGCAATCAAGGAATGCTCATTTGCGGCGAATGGGAAGAAGTTAAAACTCGCTTCGATAAGACAGTTCGAGTAAAGCGCTATTTTTGGTTTGGAAATATCTAAACATGGCTCATAAAAAACCCGTAGATCCAAACGGAAAGCATATCCGTATTTACTGCACTTTGCTTAATTCCCCAGCTTATAGAGTGCTGAGTTTCTCAGCGATAGCATTGTATTTCGCCCTCCGGAGTTTGCTTAACGGAAGTAATAACGGGGATGTAAGTGCCGTGCTGCCAGACCTAAGGCACAAAGGATTTACATCGTCAGCAACGATTTCGAGAGCTCTCTACGAGCTTCGTGTCATGGGATTTATAGCTGTGACTCGAATGGGAGGTTTGAAGCAAAAGACGAGAGTTTGCACTCTTTACAGGTTCACAGATTTGGAAGTGTTTAGTTTTCCAAAAAAAGGAATTCAGCCGATGAAGGCAACGCACGATTACATGAAATTTCAGTCGGTACGCGATGCAGAAATTGCCTTGCGTGACGGTGTTGAATTACTTATTGCCGAAGGGAGGAAAAAACAATTATCTAAACAGGGAAGGAAAAATATCCCTGTTCAAAATCTGAACTGTATTAGTTCAATAACTGAACCTAAAGACAAAATTTAAAGTTCAGAAAGTGAACATGGGGTTGTAGATATGGTTCAGATTTTGAACAAGGAATTACTTATTGAAAAGTGGCTCTGGTATTGGCTCTCCGGTCAATTCTTGAAATATTAAGAAATAGATGTTCCCTGTTCAAAATTTAAACTCCTTTATATGTAGCCATGTATAGGGGGAATTTAGAGCAGTCCAAATAGCACGACCTAAGTAATTTAATCCACTTAAAGGAATCACATCATGACTAATCCATCATTCGACACAATTCTACAAACCATGTATTACAAAGGCATTGATAATGCCAGTACAGCAAAGGCGTTAAAGGAACAAGTAAAGTCAGGCATAGACGGAATACTTACTTTTGTCGATTCATTCAATAACGCAGTCTCAAGCATTAACCAAAACGGAGACCTTTCAACTCAAGGCAGAGCCAGCGCACTACTGGCACAGTCTACGAAGTCAATCTCTGCATTGGACGCATTAACCAAGCCGCTGTTGGCTTCATTGAATGCAAGTATGGTCTCTAGCACAAATGCCTTAAGAAAGGCAGCAAGCGGCGCTGATGCCACCCTGATTACAGAACTACGAGCAGTAGAGGCAAGAGCAGCATTTGCCAATATTGACAACCTAAACCGTCCAGTTCGATATATCCAACTTTGCGAATCTGGCGAGGATGACGCCAGTTGCATTGCAGTTGAAAATGCCAGCCAGTTTGCCCCTCTATTGGACGCAGACACGATTGAGCTTGGTAGAACTGTTCGAGGTGCTCGGTCTTTACCAGACATGGCACAGGAGCTTCATTCAGCAATCGAACTACACACGATTCTGGCGGCATCAGCGGCATCTGCCAAACGCAATATGAAACTTGGGAAAACTCTTGATCCTTTGCAGATTGCGGCAATGGGTGGCGGCTATCCGATTGACGATGAAGGTGAGGATGTTCCTGATGCCTTGGACGCTGTAAATAACGCAGTATCAAATATCTACAGCTAAAAAAAGGATTGCCAACTGTTCATATAACTGTTGGCAGTTAATTGACCTGATCATGCAGGAATTAAGCAGGAGGACTCATGGATAAAAAACCACATAACCGATTTATGCCGGGGCAATCAGGGAACCCGAAAGGCCGCATGCCGGGCGTTGGAAAGGTGGGTAAGTTGCGCGCCGCCATTGAAAAGCATGTGCCGTCGATTATTGAGACGTTGGTAGTCATGGCAAAGAATGGTGACTCACAAGCCGCACGTCTATTGCTTGAGCGCGTATTGCCGCCAGTGCGAGCCATTGAGCAGGCTGTAGCGCTGCAATTGCCGGAGGGTGGCACGTTGACAGCTAAAGCTGATGCCGTGCTGTCAGCGGCCTCTAATGGAACACTGGCACCATCGCAAGCCGCGCAACTGTTGGCCGCTTTGGGTACTTTATCCAAAATAGTTGAAGTAGATTCTTTGGCTGATCGCATCGCCGTACTCGAATTACTCACCGTTGAAGGAAAGAATAATGAATAAAATCACACAAAGACGCCTCGATACTTTACATAGGCGCATGGCCAGTATGGAGAAGCAATTGGCTGAGCGCGCTGAAAAAGCCGCTCAAGTTAAGCATTCCGCTGCCTTTGGTCGACTGTTTGACGCCTTGCACATCGCGCTTCCGCCAGTGCGAGAAGGCTATAACGTTCGATCAAAAGAACACGTCGCGGCAATCATATGGGTTCCAACTCGCACTGTAGATTTTGAAGACCTTCTATATCCACTCGCAGAGCGAATTGAGGCTGGCACGGTAACGGACGCCGACAAAGCCATTCTGGATCAACTGCCAGCCGACGCACTTGAAGCCATTGATGAGCCTTCTGCCAGTAGTTTTGTTGTCACGGTAGCAGGGTGTCACAAGCGCCTTAATGAGAAGTATTGATTAACAGTTTTTCGGGTGCTCATCCTAGTCATTGGGTGGGCTTTGGGGGCAAACATTTTGAAATTGTGTTTGCTCCATTTTTTTATTTAATCGTTTTTTAAAAGCCATTTAACGAAATGAGATTCGAAACCCTAAAGGGTGAATTTTGAAAACGCACTTTTCCTAAAAACTCAAGCTTTTCTAGTCCCTGTTGGAAACGGCCATGCTGCTGTCGGCGAAACAACGGTTTTGCTTTTAGTGGGGGCGAGGTCAATTCGACGTTTTGCTTGTTTTGACAAAACACCCTTTGGTACTTTTCGCCATTTAAGGAGTAATGATTCAAGTGTGATGCAAAAAGAATCATTTAATTCGATAAGTACAATTCCATGAGTTTCGAGTAATTCGTCTGCAACTTTACGAATGTGACCAGCCTCAAGTCTACTTCTACCTGATAGAGAACGAAAAGATTCCTTGGAAAGAGAGTAATTACCGCAGCTCTTATTATCAAATGCTGTGTTGTAAAGCGCATTTAAGTGATATGCAATCTCGGCCGGGCTCTTGTTTGACATGATATTTCCATAAGTAAAATTAACTTACGGAGCTTACGACAAAGCCGAAACTCATACCAGATTAATATTTTGGTTTATTTGTGCTCAAAATGATGAATAGGGAGCGCACGCAGATATGCCTGATTGTATTTGTTGCCGTACACAAGCCGTACACAAGCCGTACACAAGCCGTACACAAGCCGTACACAAAACACAAAAAAGGGTTAGTGCCTACTACGGCTCTAACCCTTCATGTACTTGGTGGCCCGGGGCGGAATCGAACCACCGACACAAGGATTTTCAAGCATTCCAACTTTTCATATAAAACAATAACTTAATTCAAATTGCTTCTACAAAACACCTTTTCATTATAGCTTGAAAGCCATTGCTGGCGCGGTGTGTTTTTGAATTGTAGAACGATTTTTTAGGCTCCTGAGTAGTCGATTTTGTCGCACGGGAGAGCATGCGGTATGATGGCATCCTTGGATCATAAGGAATAAATCATGACTAGCTCGCTCACTGCACATGCTGAGATTCAGCACACGACTCTTACTAAGACAGATCAGAAGCGCCTTGAACGCTTGGCTGCGAGCGCTGGCCGCACGCCGCAAGCGATGCTGCGCTTTGTGTTGCGTGATGGCTTTGCAGTTTGCGAGGAAGATATTGCTGAAAGTATTGATGCTGACCGTGAGTTCTCTCGGGGTGAAAGTGTGAGTCATGCCAGCGTGATACAAGCAGCAAAAAAACAGCTCAAGAGCGCATCAAAACGTGTCTGAGTCGATACATGATCTTTCGATCATTTGGTCAGCCAGTGCTCAGAAAGCATTCTTAGAGACATTAGAGCGTATCGAAAATGAAGATATTGGAACGGCTCGTTTGGTCTTGCAACGCGTTGAAAAGTCCATGTCACTATTAACGATTCAGCCAGGTATGGGAACATTTACTGCGATGCCATGCGTACGACGTTACGCAATTCCACAAACTGGCCATACAGTAAATTACCGCGTTGTTCACGGTGAGTTGCGTATTTTGAGGTGGTATAGGCAAAGGCAACGATATCTAGTAAATGAATAAAAAATGATTTTAAAAAGATATTTTGTTGCTGAAAATCGTCGAAAGTGCCATGCTGAGTAACTAATGTTTTCAAGTGTGCTAGTGCTACCAAAACCTAGTTATTATGCGGGTCTTCATGGATATATGTACTTTGTCAAATCATACAAAAACGTTTTGAAATATGCCTAAAAAAATAGAAAACTCAAATCAAAATACTCAATTAGATACCAGCGAACTTAATAAGACCGAAAGCCAGCAACCTTCGTCCAATTTTTTTGTTGCGCCAGCAATTGAGTCGGGAGACTTTGATAACAAGAAAGCAGAAGCTATCCAGTGCGGCCTACGGATTAGACGATTCAGAACTTCACTCACTTTGACACTCGATGAACTTAGTGAATTAACTAAAATGGCAGATCCTGAAGGCGCTGGCGTTTCCAAAGTGGCTATATCTCGTTATGAAAATGCAGACTCACTACCTGGCTATCGTGAAATAAAACTTTTGTCTCACGCAATGGGAGTATCTATAACAAGATTTTTTTACGATGATGAAGACCCTTTTGGTGCGGTCAGGCCAACAATTGAAGAAATTGTAAAGGAAATGGTAAAACAAGAAATGATGGGGGGACTATCACAAACACTAGCTGATATAAGTTTCCCTGCAATAAATCGACGAGCATTTGATAGTCGTATTGCTGAAATAAGACGAAAAAGAGAAGAAAAGCGATAAATCTCGAATTATTTAATAAAATCTCGAAATAAATTTGACATAAATTAAAACTCTTCTATAATCAATAAAGAGATTAAATCTCGTTTTGATTAATTATTTAGAGGACTATATGTCAAACATAAAAACTAAAGCCATCACATCGGAGCAATTCCGCCAAGCCACCGCTGATATCAAATCAGCATCCGGCACCAACCTAAGTGTTGCCGATATCGCAGAAGGTACAGGCTTATCAAAAGCCTATATCAGCGAATTTCGTAACGACACACGTAACCTCACTAGCGCACAGCAAACGCAACTGCGTACGTTCTTGGATGCAAAGTGCGCAGAAAATGGCCTGACTATTCAAGAGCAGATCAGTGACGTTGAATTGCCAAAAATCCCCGGCGATTTCGCTCACTACGCTCTGAAACCTAGTCTGACCCTCTCAGACTCGATCCCCGAAAAGCAGCGCCATGCAATCCTTCATGCGCTTGAAAAATTAGACCAAGAAATCTACAGCCTTCTCCCTGCGAAAGTAGAAAAAACGCTCTTGGGAAATTTGACAGGTGAAACCGAGGCGAAATTAGAAAAAATATTTGCCGCCTGTACTCTTGGCTATATTGCGTTTCGCTCTCTGCAAGGTCGCAACATCGTTGAACGTGTAGATCCTGAAACCAAGCCAAATAATTTGGCGGATGTAGTTTCTCATTTCTTCAATGGTTCGGCGCTGGTTGAATTGTTGCCTCTCGATGCCACTGGTGACGGTGCATTGATAGATACAGATTCAAAAATTCCAGCAATTGCGGAATAAGAGGACACATCATGAATATTCCAAATCTGCCAATCAAAATGATGTCGGACAAAAGCGGAAGCGCTGGTTTGATCATATTAGGGTTACTGACGACTTTGATCTACTTGGCAAGCCGCAAGCCAAAACAAGCGCAATAAGCCATTACGAGACTTCATCATGAATTACGAAATGGCTATTCGTTTGCGCAATGAGCGCATCGCGGCTCACCCTGGTTTAAAGGGGTTGCCGCCGCGATGGTCGAAGGCGCTTGTAGGTAAGGCGATTGACGCATGTAAGCATTTTACTTTGCCAAAAATTGTGGATTCAATTGTTGATCAGGTCATGACTAGTTTTCGCGCTAAACACGTGTTGAACGGCCTTGATTTGACGGCAAGTGATTCAGAAATCATCGAGACAGCAAGGCGACGTGCAAATACTGTGGCAATGATGATGGCTAGGTTGAAAGACGAATGGGCAATCGAAGCCATTATTGCTACGACTTGCCAGCAAGCGAATGTACCAATGCCGAAGGGTGAAACATTGGACGCCAGGAAAAAACGCCTCTCATGTTCTCGCTGGTGGGCGCGTAAATTGCGCACAGTTCACGCCAGGGCAATCGAAAACGGCAACATCAAACTTGGTTTTGTTCAAGCCAGGCGTGATCCTTACGCAAGCCGTGACGCTTTAACCCGCTGCTTACGCCAGGACGATCGCAACCGCTTGATGATGGAAAAAATCATGCTTGAAAACGAAAATGGCGATTGTTTCAGTTTGCAAGAATTGGCCGATCTCTCAACGAGCAATAAAGCCATACGCAGAGCGGAACTGATGACACGTATTCGCGGCATGGAAGACTATGCAAATGAATTTGGTTATGTCGCCTATTTCGTCACTATCACATGCCCTTCGTATTTCCACTCCACGATAAAGGGCAGTGGTTTATCTAATCCTTTATATCGTGAAAAGACACCGCGCCAGGGGCAAGACTATCTATGCAACGTTTGGGGTAAGGTACGAGCAAAGCTTGACCGTGAAGGCATTGCCACCTTTGGTATGAGAGTAGCAGAGCCACATCATGATGGCTGTCCACACTGGCACTTGATTATGTTCGTTAAGCCGCATCATGCTGTGGCACTAGAACGCATTGTTAAGCACTATGCGTTGTTGGATAGTCCAGATGAACCAGGGGCAAAACAATACCGTTGTGATTTCAAGGAAATCAATGCGGAAAAGGGAAGTGCTACTGGTTATATCGCCAAATACATTGCCAAAAATATCGATGGTTATAAATTGGAAAATGACCTAACAGGCGAAACAGCAATCACCGCAAGCCTGTATGTCACAGCATGGGCAAAGACACACGGCATCCGGCAGTTTCAAGCCTTCGGTGCTGGTAGCGTGACAGTGTGGCGCGAACTACGTCGTATTCCTTTTAGTGCCATGAAAGACGCGCCAGAGCATTTGCAAAGCGCTTGGCATGCGGCGCAAAAAACTATCACTACAGATGGCGAAACAGAACATAGAGCAGATTATTCCGGTTACTTAAAGGCCACGGGCGGTGCTGCCATTCCTCGCAAGCATGAACAAATCAAGCTCGCAAAATTACATGACGATACGCCAGGCCGTTATGGTGAAGCGTTGGGCGAACGTCCAATCGGGATATATGCCGTGGATGAACCCTTGAAGGTGTACGAATCCACACGGTACACATGGAAGCGTATTGAAGTTATCGAAGCATTAAATCAGACCATTGCAAACGATCCACATTCACAAGCACAAGCGGTGTTGAAAAAAACCGGAATTGCCTTTCCTTGGACTCGTGTAAATAACTGTACGCACGGTATCGATGCTGAAACGCAGTCGATACCTTTTTGGATGGAAATTCAGTTCTCAAAAAATTCTGATTTTGATCGAATGCGATGTTGATCTAGCCGTTTCATACATGCGTTTGGATGAGTTCGTCACCGACGCAAAAAATCAATAAAAAACAATGAATTTCAAATACTAAAGGTATTAGGCGGGGATCGTTACGTCTTGTTGTTTTGATCCAGACTTTCAATAAGAAGAATAAAGAAAATGAAAAATAGAAAAATATCAAAACGGAGTCAAGCATGTTCCTAACCAAAGAAGAGATCAGAGAGTTAACCGGATACGCCTACGCCTCAAAACAAATTGAATGGTTGCGTAACTACCATTGGAAATTTGAGGTGAACGCACAACGAATTCCCAAGGTATCTCGTTCTTATTTTGAATCGCGCCTAGGCGGCTCGAGCTCTAGGCAAAACGAAGAACTGGTCGTCTTACCAATTCGCCCGAAATTTGAATTGTTAAATCAACCGAGAGTTAGATAAATATCATGGGTCGTAAGAGAACTAATCATCATAATCTTCCACCGCGCATGAACGTGAAAAATGGGTGGTATTACCACGTGTCTAGCACTCTACCTCGTACTTGGACACCGCTAGGTAATGATCTTAACGCAGCGCGCAGGACATGGGCAGAGCTTGAAGGTGATCCTGTGGCAAGTGATGATAAAACGTTTAGTGTAATTGGCCGTCGATATATGCGCGACGTATTACCGACATTAGGTTTGCATACTCAGAGAGACTACGCTCAATATTTTGAGCTTCTAAATAAGGTATTTGGAGAGATGCCAATTGACGTTATTCGTCCATTTGATATTGCCGAATATTTGAGGGTAAGAGGTGCCGCATCTAAGGTGCGTGCCAATCGGGAAAAAGCACTGTTCAGTACAATTTTTAATCATGCCAGGTCATGGGGGTATACCGATGTGACGAATCCGTGCATCGGCATTAAAGGCCATAAGGAAAAATCGCGTGATCGATACGTGTCTGATGATGAATATGCGGCTGTTTGGGCTTGTGCTCATCCCACTGTACAAGACGCTATGGATTTAGCACTTTGTACTGGACAGCGCCCGGCAGATGTATTGAAATTCAATGTTAACGATATTTTTGACGGTAGCTTGAATCTTACACAAAATAAGACGGGCAAGAAATTACGTATCGCAATAGAAGGGGAACTTGCACAAGTAATTACGAGGATTATGGCTAAGCCACGCGATAAGGTGAACAAGGCGTTGCTGCAAGACCCGGATGGGCGGCGGTTAAACTATTTTGCTTTACGCTCTCGTTTTGATAAGGCAAGAGATTTAGCTGGCATAAATTTTCAATTCAGAGATTTAAGAGCTAAAGCGGCAACTGATACAGGGGATTTGGCTCATGCTCAAAAATTATTGGGGCATAAAAATCGCACGACAACCGAGATTTATACGCGTGATCGTCTTGGCGATTTAGTTAGTCCGCTACGGAGGGTAAAGAAAGTTGCGCAGTAAATTCGTTATCACAATTATGGCAGCGTTGTAACAACCGGAGCATTACTATCTAATGATACGTATAAATTGTACCTGATCGAACGCTGGGCTTTATCGCGCAGCTCGCATTCCTTTCCCCACTCTTCCATACGGTACCGATTGTAGTGGCACAATCGCCAGCGCCAGCGTAGTCATTTTTGAATATTGAGATGTATAGATTGGATCCTGACCATTGCAACAAATCAGCTGAAATTTAGTGCATCCACTGAAAATAGGAGAGTCAATTTGATTATTAACACACGTTCGTAAATTACTCACCAAAAATTAAAAATTAAAAATTAAAAATTAAAAATTAAAAATTAAAAAATGACAAATATAGTTACCTTAAACAGAGGTCATTAAATATTTGAAATTGAACTCCGAATAAATTTATTGATTTCAATATTTCATATTTACTAACTATGTTATGTTAATATTAAGCAAATTTAACAACAGGAGAGGTGATGAAAAGCAAATTTTTCCCAATAATCTGCTCGAGAATATTTTTAGTTTTCGCTGTCATGGCATCAAGTATGACCTATGCAGTAGTGCCATCGATTACGGTAACTCGATCACCAGCAAATCTTGTCGCAGGGAATCCATATACCGTCTATTGGACAGTTACTGATACAGTATCATTAGTGTACCAATGTGCAGCTTCAGGGACTGGTTTTCGTGGCACAGGTTACCCAGTAGTTACGTCCCCAAACTCATCGTACTCGTCTTCTGGGGTTGCTAGTGCGGACTGGGTTAACTATCCAACCGCCTGTATATGGACAGCCACCAGCGCAGACGGAAAAACCGCGTCCGTATACGATAATTTCTACACTGTGCCTAAGGCGCCAACCATCAAAGTAACTCGTTCTCCGGCGCAGTTAAGCGCAGGAGGAGCTTATTCCGTAACTTGGGCTACAACTGATGCTAAAAGTGTGTCCTACAAATGTACGGCTTCAGGTACTGGCTATAGCGGTGCACAAACACTCGATAGCGTAAACAATACTGTATATGGAACGGCAGATCCGAACTGGGTAAAGTATCCTTCAACATGTGTTTGGACAGCCATTGGGGATGGTGGTCAAGCATCCCTGTCAGAAACGCTGGTAACTACTAGAGATCCGAGCGCAGTTGGAGAAATTGTTGGGAGAGACTTAAATGCACCTGGGGTAGGATTTTTAGGGCATGTAGGTCTTTGGACAGGAGGCTCTGTGGCTGAAGTTATGAACGAGCTAACGGTCGTGCAATTTAATTCGCTTCAGTCTTTTAAATCAAAAACTACGTTTTGGGGAACTGCAGGCCTTAATGTTCAATCATACAATGTAGAAGCCTGCTATCAACCTTATTGTTCCAATTACCTACCAACGTCTCAAGGAGGCCAGCGCGAGTCAGTTAACGTTCGTGTGGCATTAGTGAAAAGAGCATTACAAATTCAACAGCTTGGAGCAAGCTATACAATAAGTCCAAATTACAGTGAGGCAGCGGAAGGCTCTGTGAGTACTCCGGCTAGACGCGGCTTATATCGGTGTGATACTTTTTTGATCGACTTATTCACACATACAGTCCCATATGGAAACAGTTATATGACAAAACTACCATATGATCAGGCTTGGAGTACAAAGGTAAGCAACCTATGGGGACTGACAATTCAGCCACGAAGCTTATTTAACTCATTCAATTAATTTACTTGAGTGTAACGCCATTGAGCGTTATTTTGCCAACGCAATGTGTATGGAAAAATATGAAATATCTAGCATTAGGCGCAATGTTGATAATGGTTTCTGCTGGGACTTATGTTGCAGTAAAGAGTAACGAATCAATTCAAATTGCTCCTTTAGTCGCACCTAAGCAAAGGGAGTTTCCGCATGGAATTACGAGCGACTCCCGCCAATCAACCGCCTTGGAAAATGGAAAAATTAGTAAAACGGCTAATAAATTTCTTGGTAACGAATTGCTTGAGCAATACCGAACAAATAAATTAGACAGCACCCAAGCCAAAATGATGTTGGATCGCGCCTACTCAAGCGGCATCGAAAAGAGTTCTAATAACTACAAAATCGCGAGTGACCTGCTGAAATCAAACGTCTCAAGTGGAGAAAAAGTAAGTCTAATCAGGATTGTTGCAGATCAATATACTCAAGGTGACCTCAGTAGCGTAAATGCTCGTATTTTGGAAGACATTAGACAACTGACTCAATCTAGTGATACCGCGATTGCTAGAGAAGCCACAGTATCGTATTCGCGCCTTGGTTATTTCAGTGATTCTGAAGCGATTCTACTTGCAGCAAAGAATGGAAAATACATTCCTGAAACAGAATATTATGGCGAGTTAGCCCATCTTTTATGGGTAGCCCCTGCTGATAGGCAAAAAGCAATTATTGATGCTGTGCGGAATGCACAAGATAATTTC
The DNA here is from genome assembly GCF_049340165.1 of Undibacterium sp. Xuan67W. Lineage (NCBI taxonomy): Bacteria > Pseudomonadati > Pseudomonadota > Betaproteobacteria > Burkholderiales > Oxalobacteraceae > Undibacterium > Undibacterium sp. Xuan67W. The sequence continues at coordinate 18,802 of NZ_JBMPPN010000018.1, read as the reverse complement.
TCTGCCGAAATCATCGCAGGGAGGCTTCAAGACCCTGAGTCGATAAAGAATTTCTCCCCAGACTCGCTAAAGGCATTACGTGTGCTTCTGCAAGAAAGAGAACCTAGATTTCCAGCAACCTCAGACGACTTTGACATTGTAGACTCGGTTAAGTATGCGAATTGGTTGAAATCCTGGACGATCGTGAATGGCGGAAATAGCGCCAACAGCATCAACTCAGCCGTGATGAATCAACTTAGCGACCCACGTACAGACCCTAGACAAATAGTGTCTTATCTTATTTCTGGGAATTCTGACCAATTCATTGAGAAGTTTGGCACCACCCCCGCGTTCCGTTCTCTTGAGAACAGGATTGATGATTATGCCGAGAAGAATAAAAAGAACGCGACCTTTCAAGATTTCGTTGCCGAAATTCATAAAAAAACTAAAAGGTCTTAAGTTATATTGAACAGATAGAAAATCTTGGTTGAATTAAATAGATTATAAGCCGCCCTAAGGCGGCTTCTTGATTTTGGCGAGAATTAACCCACTAGCATTAAGTATTAGCAGAAATCATAGGTCAAACTGTCGCAAACCGCGGTCAAAATTGGCGCATCGTTAAATCAAAATCTCGCTGTGCAAATCTACGTGCAAACTAGCACAAAGATTTTTGACCGTTACATCTGGATTTCTGTTCACTTGTAGAAAGAAATTATAAATTGTAGAATCGACGCATAAAAAACAAAGGCTTACATTGCTGTAAGCCTTTGTTTTAAAGCTAATTTTTTGGTGGCCCGGGGCGGACTGGCTACCAAAACACCTAAGTCATTGATTTATATAGGTGTTAATCACAAAATCGCTACCAACAGGTGTTCCACTTGTTTGGAACACTTAATGCCACATTTTGACGCTGTTTAAGATTTAACGCCAGCACTAATAAAATGAGACAGGCTGCCGCACTAGCGGTAGCCACATCTTCACAAATTTGGGGTTGAATTTTAAGGAAAATTGAACAGCATATACGTATCAAAAAGTTGTGACTTTAGTGCTCCAAATCCTAATTCTACCGTCGGATACCGCATAACGTATTTCATCCCTCTGAAGGCCTTGCAATTTGAATTTAATCCATTAGGTTTGTCTACATATCTACAGGAGGAAATCAATATGCAAGAAAAACTACAGTTCTCAGACGGGACAACTATCTCAATCACCGACGGCCAGCTTCATTGTGAAGATGGGCCAGCCTTGGAAACATCCGATGGCACAAGCTACTACTTTTATGATGGTCAATTACACCGTGAGAACGGACCAGCCATTTGCTCACCCGATCCAGAACAGTGCCATTGGTATATCCACGGAATTCGAGTGCCTTCAAAAGAACGTACTCAAATCTTGGTGCGTGAGTTACGTCGGAAATTTCTATGCGCGGATTCTGGCAGTCATGGCTCAACTGGTTCGGCAACAAATCAACCGCGAAAGCCTAAGAGATAACCAGTACCCATGCTGTGTGAAGAGGTACACAGCAAGGTCAATCAATAACCCGTCGCAAAAATTTGCTTACCGGTTTATTGAATTATCTGGGGTGTCTCCCCAGCCCCCGTGAGTGAACCTTGCACACCACGGCTGAAATCAAATAGCAGGAAATAAGAGAAAGGAATGAGGTTCAGCCTCAAACACAATAAAAATAACAGGAGGTCATCATGACACAAAAGAAGAAAAAAGCCGGTCAAACTGGCATAGAACAAAACCAAGATTTGCGCACCATGCGCTTCGAGATCCGTTTATCTCCTAGTGAATATAACGGACTTGTATCCCAAGCCCTACTTGCTGAAGGTAATTCATTAGCACAGTACGCCAGAAACAAACTCATCTATGGTGGCAATGCTGCTATAGAGCATTATCGCCAACAGCTAGATACAAGCAAGGCAGTCATTACCGAAATGGCCCGTATTGGCAACAACGTCAATCAGATAGCGAGAGCCTTGAATCGTGACGATGATGTTTCAATGGCCATGCTAGAAGAACTTTGCAAAGTGGAGGTTAGACTCGCTGCCATGGATCAGCAATTCCAGAACAATCTCCGTGCACAGGTGCAATCATGATGGTACGTGTGTTTAATACTGGCACGGGTAATGCCAAATCAGCCATCAATTACCTCATGGGCAAAAATGATCACACTGGCAAGCTCAGAGCGGTAGCTCCAGAGTGGCTCCACGGTTCTCCAAGTCTTTTTCAGCTAGTCTGCAATAGCACGGATAGAAAACAAAAATACGTTAGTGGTGCAATCAGCTTCCGTGACAATGAGCACCCTAGCGAAGATCAGATAAAAAGCATCATGGCTGCTTTCAAGGCTAGCCTCTTACCCGGATTGAAGGAGGACGATAATTATGCAGATGCTTGGATTGCTCACCGAGATAAATCCAATCTCGAATTGCATTTTGTTGTAGCTGGCACCGAAATTCAGTCTGGAAGACAGCTCAATATTCATCCGCCGGGAAAACGCAATATTGCACACTTTCAGGCATTCACGCAGGTCATGAATCAGGCTTTGGGCTATGATCAAGTTACACCCGATCCGCTTAAAATTGCACTTAATGAATTTGAAGCTAAGACCGATGCTGGTAAAAAATCCAGACGAGTTAAGCGCATTTTGTCCAGTGAGTTGCATAGCCACATTGTAAGCGGCAGGATTGCCAACCGTGATGAACTCATCACACATTTGGAAGGCAGCTATGGTGAAGTCACTCGCATCGGCAAGGATTACATTTCCATTAAACTGCCTGGCAGCAGCAAAGCCAAAAGACTCAAGGGACCATTGTTTCAGGAGGATGCTGATTATCAGGCATTGGTCAAACAGCACCAGAAATCTAAACAGCCGCAAAAGCTGACTACCGAAGAATACACACAGGCCAAGGCCACCTTAGAAAAGTTGACTTTTGAGAGGGCGGCATATTTTGCCAAGCGATACAAGAAAAAATCAACGTTCAAACGTACCATGAACAATCGTGGTGAGGCGCACAAAGCAAGTGGCGATAATGTGACACCATCACTCAAGCGAATAAAAGCAGAAATAGAGCAGGTACATATTAGCCCAGCGAGAACCGAGGTTCTGAGCTTTGTAGCAGCCACTTCAGCCGAAACAGGCACGGAAGTTTCCAAACACCAGTTATCTCAATCCAACGTGGAAACGTCAAAACCATTCGTTAATGAAGACTCTCATATTCCAACGGTCAATCCGGTTAGCAGTGCCATGGTGTTCGGCATAGAAATGCAGATCGGCAATCTCGCCAATATGGTGTCCAAATTGATGATAAGAGCCCAAACCACAACCAATGCCGCCTACTACGAAATACTTCATGCGCAGATCGTTAAGTTGCAGCACCAAATGGAGGTTTTGAATTATAGGATGCAGATGGAAAAAGCGAGGGGTGCTATGAATATTAGTTTTGTTGATTCCAACGCCAAACCGAAAATCTAATAGTGGCGGCTCAGGTGTGGAAGAAAAGGTGAAAATTCCAAGATTGAAATTTGATTAGTCTAAGTGCTCAATCGGCCCGAATATATTTACATTCGCTAGACGTTAACTCAAGTTTATTTAAGAACAACTTAGTTAAGGCGGGCTTCAAGATTTGCTTACCAATAGATACTATTTTTAGTGCCTGAGAGAAATCACCCACCGGGAGTGTATTTGTATTTGACGCTTGGCTCCGAACCCGCTACGATCATGTTCTATATATGACATAACATAAGGCACATAATGGCTATCGGTGAATCAGGACGAATAGTTCTAGAAATAGAGCCTGAACTTAAGAAGAAATTCTATGCGTGTTTAGCATTAGAGCAAATGACATTGAAAGATTGGTTCATCAAGACTGCGGAAGAGCACATCAAGAATCAACACCCAGAAATCTACACCTTGAAGAACAGTAAAAAATGAATTTCATTGAAAATGAATCCGAGCAAAAGCTTCGAGGTGGATATTACACGCCCGAAGATTTAGCAACTTACATTACAAAATGGGTTGCAAATTCATCCCCAAAAAGCATTCTGGAACCGAGTTGCGGGGATGGAGTTTTCATTAAAGCCATTCACAATATTGGATATGGCAAGAAATCACATTTTTATGGTTTTGAATTACTAGACAGTGAAGCTAATAAAGCAAAAGAACGTGCCGATGAATTGAAAGTCAAAAGTACGATAAAGTGCATTGATTTCTTGGACCATGCAATTCAAGTGATGTCCTCTGGAAAAACTGAATATGATGCAGTTGTTGGAAATCCTCCATTTATTCGCTATCAATATTTACCTAAAGAGTCCCAGGAAAAGTCCGAAATCATCTTTAAAAGTGAGCATCTTAAGTTTACCAAGCATACAAACGCTTGGGTTCCATTTGTGATTGCAGCTATAAAGGTACTCAAACCCGGTGGTAGACTTGGGATGATTTTGCCAGCAGAAATCATTCACGTAATGCATGCGCAGTCACTGAGAACTTATCTTGGCGAACAATGTAGCAAACTTCCGGAATTATGTAGCAACCGCACAAAGCTTTTTCTAAGTTAAAAACCTACAATCGCCCTAGTAAATCATCATTTTCTAGGAGCGTCAAATGGCAGAGTCAATGGTTGTATCCGGGCTGGTCTTAAAGCGTGCTGAAGTCGCTGGACAAATCGCCTCATTCAAAACAGAAATCATCCGGTTGCAAGGCGCATTGTCGCACCTCGATGGCAGCATCAAGCTATTCGCGCCGGAATTTGACCTGCGTACTGTCAAGGCCAAGCGCACCAACAAGCGCAATCAGTACTTCGCGAAGGGAGAAGCGCAGCGTATGGTGCTCGATGCCATGCGCGAAGCTGGTAAGCCGTTAAATAGCCGTGAAATTACCGACCGACTACTCAAACGCAAAGGTATTGCATCCAGTGCCGAGTTAATCGCACGAATTCAAAAGAACGTCATCGCCGTACTGCACCGCCAGGATGGTCAATTGGTGGAGCAGGTCGAAACCAGCGGCGAACACGGAGTAATGAAATGGATGATTGTTTGAGTCGTTTGATTCAAGCCGCAAGCCGTTCGGCCACGCGCTTATTCCCTTGCCAATATCCGCACCAATCCCGGCTGGTCGGTGTCGCTACGCACTTCGTGCAAATATCATCAAAAATATCGCCATTACTCATGCGGCGGGTGTCTTCGCGGTACGCCGCTTCATTCGCATAGTTGTTCAGGTACAGATTGCCGAACTTGTGGCATTGGCCGTACTGCATGCGACGGAAACGTGAGAAATAAGATTCTGCCAGATTGTTCGTGGTTCCGGCATCGCTACGGTATTCAATGGCATGATTCACCCGGCGCGTATCGAATTTTGCATGTAAGCCATCGTAGGCCGTGGATTCATCAGCGCAAATGACAGAACCCTTCTGTACATACAACTCGGCCAGCTTACCGACATCGGCTTGGTTCTCTGCCTTAATCACAAATGAAATGGTTTTGTTCGCACCCTGAATCATATCGCCGACGATGTTGATCTTCTGGCGCATCACGAAAACGCATCGCTTGTCAGGGCGCTGATTCTCCACTAGGCGGCGATCAACCCGGTCTTCTTTCTTATTCTTTGGGCGGACATGACCGTTGACGTAGGCACCGTCCATGTGGATCTCACCGGAGAGTTGAGAGGTATCGCGCTGCTCCATCAATGACTCGCGGATTTTATGGGTGAGCACGAAGGCGGTTTTGTATTGCACATCTAAATCACGCCCCATTTGCAGGGCTGAAATCCCTTTGACGGCGTTGGTGTAAATCGCAATTGCCGCCAGGTACATCTTAAGCGGCAGCTTGTGAAAAGCAAAGATGGTTCCCGATGTCACACTAAACGTATGACTGCAATCCTTGCAGCGCCATTGGCGGCGGGTGGCGATGAAATAGTGCTCATGGACGATACCGCAAGCAGGACAAGTGACGGCTTTGCTGTCGCCCCAGCGTACTTTCTTGAAGACTTTGAATGCCTGTTCGTCGTTCATCTCGAAGACGCGGCGAACCGACAGGGTACGGGCTTTTGCTGAAAGTAAGAAGTGCTGGGTCATGTTGATCATCCAATATTCCACATTAATGTGGAAATTATACCTTATTTGTGGAATGATGCAATGTATATTTGTGGATTAATCCATTTATATGTAGAATGTTCCTCGTTGTTATAGAGCGCCAGGAGGTTTGCGATGCAGCACGATCAATGGAACCAGATTGCCACCAATTTGCTGAAGTCAGAAATGGCCCGATCGGGTGTCGGCTACGAAGAATTGATACGTCGATTAAATGAGATCGATGTAGAAGAGAGTTATAAAGGCATTGCCAATAAAATCAACCGTGGCGCTTTCAGTTTTGCTTTTTTTATGCAATGCATGAAAGCGCTGGGCCGCGAGGTAATTCGTTTGGAGAACAATTAATGTATACGGTCGAAAAAAATCAATCAATCAATCAATCAATCAATCAATCAATCAATCAATCAATCAATCAGCCAGCCAGCCAGCCAGCCAGCCAGCCAGCCAGCCAGCCAGCCAGCCAGCCAGCCAGCCAGCCAGCCAGCCAGCCAGCCAGCCAGCCAGCCAGCCAGCCAGCCAGCCAGCCAGCCAGCCAGCCAGCCAAAAGACCGGCGATGAATTAAATGGTTCCCTACCTGAATCAAATAATTCCTTACTTGATCGGCTAGATGATTTAACTCATGCCCAACTGAAAGCCCTACTCGCGAAAAAATTAACTGACGCGAAGCTTGGTCTGCATTGGGAACGGAATGAAATTGAATTTGACAGTGCATTGTCCGCAAATTTGGTGATGCCCGATTTGGTTCCTGACGAATGCAACGGCACAGGCCCATATGACAACCTCATCATCGAAGGAGATAACTTCGATGCGTTACGTTTGCTTCGTACTACGCACGCACACAAAATTCGTGTTATTTACATCGACCCTCCCTATAACACGGGAGAAAAGGACTGGGTATACAACGATCACTACGTCGGCAAAAATGACCGATACCGCCATTCAATGTGGTTGGAATTTTTATTTCAACGTCTGACGTTGGCACGTGATTTATTGACACCCGACGGTGTAATTTTGGTTTCCATTAACGATGAAAATCGCTCACGTCTAGAACTTCTGATGGATGAAGTTTTTGCCGGTATGCGCAGAGGTTCGATGGTTTGGAAAACGCGCTCGGGAACAAACCTGAGTAATGATGTTCGCCTATCCAATGATCATGAACACATACTTGTTTACGGGAGAGGCGGCTTTTCGTTTCGAGGGGAAGACAAAGATTTTTCCCAATATAAGAACCCAGATAATGATCCACGAGGCAGGTGGAAAACGGGTGATCTGACGCTCGGTTTCACTTGGGCACAAAGGCGAAATCTCTACTACCCGATTCAAAATGCGAATACGGGAGTCTGGTATCCATGTAATCCAAGCCGAGTATGGGCGTTTGCGTCGGAAAAGATCGTCGAAGATGTCTCTACGCTCCGCAAACAATCTATGGAGCAATATATCCGCGAGGAAAAAATTCTGTTTCCCGATCCAGCCAGCGAGCGTGTCGAAATATGGAACACAATGGAGGAACTACTTGCCGCAATAGAAAGCGGCGACGTTCCGATCAGGCCGAAAACAAAAACACCGATTTTGTCAAAGGATCTCCCTGGGCTTGAATTCTGGGTAGGCAAACCTGTCGGCTTCGGCAGACCGTGGTTTAAGCGGCATCTGCGTGACCTTCAAAGCGAAGTAAGAGCAGTATCAAGTTGGATCAAGGGCGCAAGCGATGACGCTGATGATGACGATTTCGTCGTTGCGTTGAATGCACAGCGTAGCGGCACTGGCGAACATTCAGTCAATGAAATACTTGGCTTCCAGGCGTTTGCATATCCTAAACCACCAAGCCTCATGCTGAATTTATTAAGACAAGCCACGAACCCTGGCGACACAGTTCTTGATTTTTTTGCCGGTTCTGGCACTACAGCCCACGCGGTGCTTGCACTAAATTCAGAAAATCTAAGTGAAATCCCACGAAAATTCATTATGGTATCCAGTCGTGAGGCGACAGCCAGAGAGCCAGCAAGGAATGTCTGTTTGGACATATGTGCCGAAAGAATCCGGCGTGTTTCTGAAGGATATGGAACCACAAAAGGATTTGGCGGCGATTTTGCCTATTTACGGTTGAATAAAATCAATCATGCCGATGCATTTTACGATCTTAAACCGGAAACAGCGTGGCACTCCATTTGCCTGAAACATGTCGGACGCATCTTGCCATTTTCGAATGTGCCAGTGGCGACAATCGCTGCGAGCAGCGATTCAGCTATTCTATTTTGCTTCAGTGTAGACGATGAAGCCTTGATGCAATTGGCATCACATCCGGCCTACAAATTGCGGGTCTACTCCGATCGTCCTGATAGCGTAGCAAGTTATCTTCTTGAATCTGGAAAATTGGTGGATAGCTCTTCATGGATGTCAGAAGCAATCAAGGGGCAAGGTGCATGAGCGAATCATTTGATTTCAATAAACCGGCAATCCCATTGATGGAGCCGGAGGAATTTCAACGCAGAATCATCGGCGCGATGACGCAACACCTAACGCGTCAACCTTCACCTGCCTTGTTGGTCGCGCCAACTGGTGCGGGAAAAACGTTTATGCTAAGCCAAGTGCTTGCTAAGGTATGTTCTGAACGACCTACACTTTGGTTCTGGTTTACACCATATGCAAATTTGGTAGGGCAAACCGTGTTGGCGCTTGATTGGATCAAGGAATTGAGGCTTTACGCCATGTCTACTGAGCGGCAGCGTGACCACTCCAATGGCGACGTGTTGATTGCGAATGCCCAACAGGTTTCCAGCAAGTCGGCAGACAGGCAAGTATTGAAACAGGTCGATGATTTTTCGATTTCGGTACAAGGTATTGTCGCCCGCGCCCGTGCCAACAAACTTAAAATTGGTGTTGTCGTCGATGAAGCACATATCGGCCTTTCGTCCGAAACGGAATTTGGTAAATTTGTGAAGCGCCTCAAACCGGATTCTCTCGTTATGGCGACTGCAACGCCGAACGACATAAAGCTAAATCAGTTTCTTGCTGCGTCTGGCTTTGGCGAGAATAAGACCTTCTCAGTAAGTCGGCAGGAGGCGGTTGATGCCTTACTCAACAAAGAATTCATCGCTGCATATGTTTACCGCGTCTCAGATGAATGGAAAAGCCTTGTTGACTTGCAGCGCACGGTGCTGCGGCAAGCTTGGAAGAAGCATTGTGCACTCAAAAATCTGTTGGTTGAACGAGGTATACAAACGGTGCCTTTGCTGTTGGTGCAAGTTGGGAATGGAGAAAATACCACGCGGGAAGCATTCGAATTCTTGACCCGCGAATGTGGGGTGCGCCCTGAACTCATCGGGGAGCATACGGCACAAGCGCCAGACCCAGAGTTGATGAATACGATTGCTCATGACACCAGCAAGGAAGTGCTAATTTTCAAGGAAGCTGCTGGAACCGGATTTGATGCGCCCAGGGCTTTTGTCCTAGCGTCAACCAAACCTGTCACGGATAAAGATTACGCTCTGCAATTCGTCGGGCGCGTCATGCGTGTCGATCAAAGAGTACGGGAAATTACTCGCACACTTGAAAAGCAAGGAAAGCGGCTTAGCGACGATCTCCGTACGGCATATATTTATCTGGCGAACGCGGCAGCACAGGACGGCTATCAGAAGGCCGTGACAGTATTGCAGGGCATTAAGTCAAGCCTTGAAGGTGAAACAGAAAGACTCAAAAGGATTAAGACGCGCAACGGCGGACCGGATATTTTCACCAACCGTCCGACTCCACAATCTTCAATGTTGCCGGAAGTAGATTGGGATACCACGCACGGAAGCAATGCAGAAACTGTCGCCGATAGCACAGTGGATAACGCCGAGGGTCAATCGGTTAGCTCGAATGAAGTACATCCTTCTGTAAAAATTGAAGCACAAGCTGGTAGAACGACTTTCGTTGAGGAAGGACAAGGACTTTTGTTTGATGGTGACATTCAACCGGATTGGGATAACGAGGAAACTTATGTTCCGCCGCGCTTACTCAAAATTCCAGCGAAGAATCGCGACGATCTGCGAGCCGCATTCAATGAAATCAGATTAAGTTTGTACCCACGCAATGACGGCTTGCCGCATTTCGCTCCTCACTTGCTAACCGAATTGCGACCGAGCGTCGTAGATTTAGCGAAAGTGGTTAAAAGGATTGCTCAACGGCTGGAATACTCGGTGGCGGATTTGAACAACGCCTTGGCAGCAGCAACCGGCCATACTCAAGCGATCGAGCAGCGTACCGAGCTAGTTACTCGGCAACGCGCTCCAGATACAAAGATTGTTGCTTTGATTCGGCGCGAGGAATTACATCGACAAGCAAAATTGGTGTTGCTCTCTACCGCTCAATTTGAGGATGCTGATGTTCGGCAATTCGTACAAATTTTGACCAGTCGGATTCAGGTTGATGCCGAATCTAACGGTATAGCCGTCATGATCGATGAAAGTGAGCGCGATCGCATCTATCGAGATATGGCGCACGACCTGGTTCGCATGAAGGCCGATGATGTCGTTGCACTGTATCATGACGCAATATCCCAGGTTGTGACCAGCCGCGAAACCAAAAGCCCTTTGCCGGACTACATGGCGTTTCCATCCGACTTGCCGCTACTGCCATCTGCAAAAAACAGTTACGGTGTTCTCCCGCCGCGCCGAAATGAAGATATGCCTCAAGTGGAATCATTTTTGGTAAAGGAGGAGCGCCAATTCTTGAAACATCGCCAATATCATCTACGGGACGAAAGTACAATTTGGGTGGATGGGTATAACGGCACTCACGCGATGTACGAAAGTGAAAATGAATTCGCCAAGCAACTAGACGAAGCGGAATTCGTCCTTTGGTGGCATAGAAATCCTGACAGGGCCGATTATGGCGTAGCCGTGGTGCGCCCAGATAGTCATCTGAATTTTTGGCCAGATTTTATTTTGTGCGTTCAATATTATTCTGAAGCGGAGCCAATAATCCGGCTGGCCGATACCAAACACGATCTAAAGGATGCCTTCAAGAAATCGCGCCGAGAACACAAGGATTACAAGAAAATTATCTTTTTAACAAAGGATAACGACAACCTTTATATCGTTAATGATAATGGAACCAAGGGAGTCAAGGTTAACAGCGATTTATCGGTGCTCAGGGAAACATTGAGGCGAACTGATAATTGAGCGATCAAATTTTGCTTTCCTGCAATAATTGCAAAATGATATCAACAAACAACCAAAGCTTTTTTTAGTCGCGTAACCTTGAAGGAATTGACGTGCTGATCTTCATCGACACCGAATTTACCGATTTCGCGAATGCTGAGTTAATCAGCATCGGTTTGGTATCAGAATGCGGTTTGCATGAATTTTATGCAGAACTTCCGGTTAATCTAAGCAAGTGTAATGATTTTGTTGTGACGACTGTTTTGCCGCAACTGGGCAAGGTGGCAGCAGCACAATGTTCAGTGGATGAGTTGCAAAGACGGCTGCGATTGTGGTTAGAACAATTCTCAGCGAGAGCGCCAATTATCTGTTTTGATTACGATGGTGATTGGCGTTTGTTTTGCCATGCAATGAGCTACGAAATTCCGGCATGGCTGCGTGGCAAAAATATTTACAAGTATCTCGATCAAGTTGCGTTGCAGATGTACTTTATCGACAATCGAATCAAGGATCATCATGCATTGCATGATGCCAAAGCCAATTGCCACGCATTTAACTTAGAAAAAGCCGGGGCGGATGTTATACAGGGCGGGAAATAGTAGAGTTGTCGAGCGCATTGACCGTTTGGTCATGCGCAAATTCACGCAAGATGCATTGATGAAATCAAGCGTAATCAACAAGAGCTGTAAGTAATTGTAAATACAACACTTTTCCCTATCCGGGATCGCTCAATATGGACTATACTTTATTTCCTTTTTAACCACGATTTATCAGTGTCCACTAACAGTGTCTAATCCCACCATCGTCAAGCAACATGCAGAAGATGCAGCTACAAAATGGTGGCGTCGCGGTATATATCTCAACAATGCTCGTACCCGCTTTGACGAACTGGTCGAGTTTGATCATTCTATCGATGCTCATCTGGATGGACTGCGGGAAGCAGGAAACGCAGGTGTAGAGCACACTCATAACGCCTACGAGACAGCGATTGATCGTCGTACCGAAGATGTCAGTGCCGATGGTTTCGTCGTATTGGCATTAGCCTTTCTCACGCATGACATGGCAACCATTCATGCAGTAACTGCTCAGGTTGCTGGCAAGCCTGGCTTCGCAGAAGCATTAAACGGTGTATTTGCGTGGCTAACATCGCCTGCTATTGCCGAGAATATCGAAGCCCAGTTTCCCAATCAAGAACCGACCTATCGTCACCCTGCGTTAAGGCATGCTCATGCCCACGCAATCTATGACAGCGTCGCTTTAAAGAATGCCTTACAAGATAGCCCGCCAGAATCTTTTGCTTTGGTAATAGATGCCGTTGCCAACTGCGGACGGACCGATTTGCTGGCACCAATACTCGACATACTGAACAACTCTCAGCCAAACCATCGCACCAGTGTCAGTTTTAGCGCCGCGCAAGGAGCCTTGTTGCTGGGTGAGCGGCAGCACGCCATCCCGGCGCTGCAAGCTTTGTCTTTAGGAGATACGCAGTACAGTATCGATGCGATGAAACTCTTGTGTCTGGTACTACCGTTCAGCGATTTACAAGAACATCTGCATCAATTCGAACAAAAAATAACAAGCCCAGCGATATTGATTGAAATCGCCGGATGGAGTGGCAACCCTGCCTATGTCCCTTGGTTAATAGCGCAGATGAATGATGAGGCAAACGGCAGACTAGCCGGAGAGGCGTTTCGTCTCATCACGGGCTTTGATATCGAAGCGAATGACGCCATTCCTGATATTCCGAATGCACGCAGCAACAAGAATCAACGCTATCCTATGCCTGATGCCGCCAAGCTCAGCACATGGTGGCAACAAAACCATCAGGACTTTGCCATCGATACCAAGTTCTTTTTGGGACGACCGCTGTCTATGGAATGGCTCAATCACCTTTTAGGTCTGGCAGAACAATCTCACCGCGAACTAGCTGCGCTGCATCGTATGCTGATTCAACCAGGCACCTCACGCTTTCCGACGCAGGCCAGTAGCTCTATTCAGTTAAGCCATCTACAAAAACTTTAAAGTGAACTCCATGAGCAACGCAACAAGTAACGCAACAAGTAATACCACCAGCAAAAAACCGACAGCCAGCGGCAAAGCCAGTGCACAAAAAGTAGAAAAAGAATATGGGCTAGTCATTGGTATGCTGGAAGGCTTCGCTGACGACAGCACGCCTCTGGTCGCGTTTAATAATCAACCAGCTATTCCGGCCCGCACCCTGATCGAGATTGGCGAAGAGCATATCGGCAAGAGCGTAGCACTACAGTTTGAACGCGGTGATCTGCACTCTCCGCTGGTGATGGGCATAGTCAAGACAGGTGGTGCAGATCTGGATGCACGCCTAAGCTCAGCTCAAGAAATAACCTCAGTCGTCATCTGCGGCGTGCCCATGCAAGCAAAACTAGATGACGACGACATCGTCTTAATCGCGCAGCGCCGCATTACTTTGCAATGTGGTTCCGCATCAATCAGCCTGGATGCCCAAGGTAATATCGAACTCCGGGGCAAGTATATTGTGTCGCGTGCCTCGGGACAAAATCGGCTCAAAGGTAGTTCGGTTTCATTGAATTGAGCTGAACCTGCATGAATCTGATTAACCATACCTCGCTGGCCGCGAGCTACACCACTATGCACGACAAGACGGGCAGTGAAACGTTGGTCGTCATAGTAAAAGCGACCTATAGGCTGCCACTGGCGGGCGAGCCTGCCGAACTGATGGAACAACAAGTACCGATTGTGCTGGCAGATACCGCGACCGGTGAACCTGGCATCACAGCACCTGAATATGAATGCGATTTCTGTCTACATAAACCTAAGGTAGATGTTTTGCTGTTGGGCAGTGCTTATGCGCCCAAAGGTATCGCATCAACCAAAGTCCCGGTCGCCTTACGCGTGGGAGCGATGACCAAGATGTTTAATGTGGTCGGCAAGCGTAGCTGGATGTCTCACATCCTAGGCGCGATGCTCACAATGAACAAGCCTGAACCCTTCACTCAACAAATCATTAGTTACGATATTGCTTATGGCGGTGTCGAAACAGGACCTAAGAATGATAAGGGGCGCGCAGCCTATGCCTTAAATCCGGTTGGATGTGGCTATTGGCCACATACGCGTTTTGCAGACGGTAAGCCACTCTCGCAAACGGAAGCACTGAATGCACCTGTTACTAGTCCCAGCGGCAAATACCAACCAATGAGCTTTGGCCCGATCGGCCGCAATTGGGCGCAACGGGTGCGCTACGCGGGTACCTACGATGCCAAATGGGAGGAAGAGATATTCCCATTTCTGCCGCCAGACTTTGACGCACGTTACTTTCAGAGTGCACCGGAAGATCAGCAATTGCCTGAACTCGTCGGCGGCGAATTAGTGGTGCTAGTCAATCTCACCCATCCCGCCTTAACGCCATCTGGCCGACTAGAGTTTCAACTTCCTGACCTCGCCATGAGTATCAATTTGAACGCCAAGAAAGGCGGACCAGAAAGGATAGCAGCGCGTGCCGATACGCTGATAATTGAGCCGGACAAACAACGCTTTACCGTGCTATGGAGAGTCGTCAAAGACTTGCAGAATGATCCCTTTCGTTACAAATCGATAGAGATAGGCACGCGTCCGAAAGGGCATGTCGTCAAGATTCCTCTGGAAATGTTGACGGGAGAACTCCCCTCGCAGCGCCGCGCCGGACCGCAGGAGGATGTATGACGCTACCCATTGCCATTCTACGCACTGGGGCAGTAACATCGGTCGGCCTCAATGCACCTTCTACGTTTGCTGCCATGCGTGCCAGGTTGAACAATTTTGAAGAAACTGCTTTCCTCGACAGCAAAGGCGAACCCGTCTCGGCTGGAATAGTGGAATTGGGCGCAGATGACGCAGATAATGTAAATAACGTGCATCTCGGGTCACTAGATAAACAAATCACCATGCTAGCGCAAGCAGTGCGCGAATGCCTGCAGGCCTTACCCGAACTCGATATCAGCAAAATCCCCTTACTGTTATGCGTGGCCGAAGTAACGCGGCCAGGTCGCCTGGCGAATCTGGAGCAATCCTTAACTGCCGGACTCGAACAGGCCATGCAATGTCAATTTGCTGCGCAATCTGCCACCTATGCCTACGGACAGACCAGCGGCGTATTTGCCCTGAATGCTGCCTTTGAATTACTTAAAACGCATCCATTGATCTTGATTGCAGGAGTGGACTCTTATCTGAATATCGCCACCCTAAAAGCCATGCATGAGAAAAATAGGGTCTTTGCCTCAGACAATCAGAATGGTTTTATTCCTGGCGAAGCTGCCTGTGCATTATTGGTGGGGCATCCAGACAGCGCCCAGCATATCCTGCCACGCTATAGCAACGTGCAAACGCAGCAAATTCCGCAAATTCAGCAAGCTAAGCAAACGCCAGGGGCCAGCTTATTTTGCACAGGCCTGGGTATCGCCCGTGAGACAGCAGTCATCGGCGGCACTGCCCCGAATAAAGCCAAAGGACTGTCCGACGCGACCAAGGTGGCACTGAAAGCATTACCAGGCAAGGCAAGTGATATCGGCCTACGCATCAGCGGCCAATCTAGTGAAGATTTTTATGCGAAGGAATTCGCCATTGCCAATAGCCGCAGCAATGTCTCAGCCACGCCCTTATGGACGCTAGCCGATAGCTTGGGAGAAACCGGTGCTGCCGCAGGGCCGCTAGCAATCGGTTGGGCTTATGCCAGCGGGCACAAAGGCTATCTGCCAGCCTCCAACTTACTGTGCTTGTTAGCCAGTGATGAGGGTGAAAGAGCGGCAGCAATACTTAGTTTCGGTCAATACCAAGCCTAGCCCAAGCCTAACAAAGTCAAAGGAAAATCATCGTATGGCAATCTTCAAGATCTATGCAAACGGCATGTCCATCGCAGGCCAGGCTTCAGATGCAGGCATGAGCGCAGCGGCTTTTCCGGACGTGTGCGGCAGTCCGCCCAAGCCTGAGAAAATCGGTATTCCTGTGCCTTATCCCAATACGGCAAAGATCAAGGATTTAGAAAACGGCTCCAAGAGCGTATCGATGTACGGTAAGCCAGTTGCCCTGCGCGATAAAAGCCGCATAGGCACCAGCACTGGCAATGAAGCGGCCACAGAGAATTTCAAAAAAGGAGTGAAGAGCGATACGATTAAAGGTAAAGCCTACTTCGTCAGTTGGTCGCCGAATGTCTTTGTGGAAGGCTATAACGTGCCGCGACATCTTGATTTGATGACGCATAACCATAAGAAATAAGAGCAAAGTCTATGGTCATATTACAGGGTGTGATTGCGCAGCAAGCGGCAGCACAAGGCACGATAATTGGGGGCGCTGGTCTCGGTACGCGTCCTGCGCGACCCGAGGATTTTCCGGATGAGATCGATATGGTCGGTGGCAACCGCCGACGTCGACCAGTGTTTCCGCCGATTCCATTACTGAGAACCACGGAAAATGTTGGCACCAATCGCCATAAGGATAATAAAGAGGACAAGGATGAGAACAAGTGCATCTTGTTTGCGTATAAAGAAAGAAAAACCAAATGCCCTAAAGGCAATGCGCATCACGCCATTCCCGATCATTGCTGGCGTATGGGCAATTCGGTGTATCTGTCATTGGGTCGTGCTGCTGCAAAGATGATGCCTATTCCTGGAAAGTTGGGGGAGGCCGTCGCCGATAAGGCGGCGCAAACTTTTGAAGAATCCATGGTAGACGCCGGGAGGTACTACCACCCCAAGATGGACAAGCAAGAAGGTTTGTCCATCTGTGTGGAGGGCGCAGGTAAGACTTTGGTGCATGGCGCGATCCATACATTGTTTGATGCCGAAGAGAAAAAACTTGGTGAGGCGGGAAACCCTAAATGGACAGCCAAGCTAGGTGATCTTGAGGATAAGGCCGCTGAGTCTATGGCATTGGAAACGGGTTGTGATAAGGATGACCTTAAGAATCAAATGAGGGCATATCATCAGAAAAAAGACCTGGACGAGAAAAAACTGTTAAGGGCGGATCCTTTTGGCAAGAATACGACGAGCATGACGAATTTTGAGATCGATCCAATTCTCAAAATGAAAATGCCTGATCACACCGGTACCGGCAACTAAAATTTTGAAAGGGATTTTATGAATAAAAAGACTATATCACCAGCAGTGAGTTTTTATGACGGCTGTGTTATTGCTAGAGATAGAATTTGGCTATGTGGCAAGTTGGATTTTTTGGAATATGACGATTATTCACACAGTAGAAGTTACTCGTTTGGCAACAATACTTGGGGTGGCGAAGATCTACCTTACATGACAACGTCGGTTTGTGTATACCGGCCTAAAGACCCTATTCCAGCTGAAAGAGCTATGTGTACTTTGGCGGAAATGGCCGGTTGTGTTCATTTCTATTGGGCTAAGGGAGTGAAGCGTGGAATTGAAATGTTGCCTGGTGCTGAAGAAGATGGCGGCTTATTGCACCTTCAGCAGATCATTCAAATCGGAGATGATCTGTATGTCGTAGGTAGCAGCAGCCAAGTCTATCGCCGCCATCAAAATGTCTGGCAAATATTCAATCAGGGCTTGGAAGAAACCCCAACCGAAGTATTTGTGAAGCAAGGAAAATCTTTGAGCGAAGCGGTCAGCCTCTCACAAAAAACTTCTTCCATGTTGCATTCCATTGATGGTTCCGACTTCAACAATCTATTTGCAGTAGGTTTTGGCGGCATCATTTGCCATCGTGGTGACGGTTCTTGGAAACAACTCGAACAAGTCACTAACGCCAACCTGCACCGCGTCAAATATGTCGATGAAAACACAGTCTACGCGGTCGGTGACAAGGGTATTCTGCTGAAAGGAAACGCCAAAGGATTCCATGCAATAAAGACGGGTATTAATGACGATCTATGGGGATTGGAATGGTTCAACAACAAGCTCTATATCGGCACTAAACAAAAAGGGCTTTACGAGTTTGACGGTAAAAATTGCCACAAAGTGATGAGCACACCAAAAAAAGATTTTGAATGCCATACATTGAATGCCTACGATGGTCAGCTGCTTGCACTTGGTTCTAAGGATATTTTTCTGACGGATGATTGTGTGAAGTGGCGCGTGTTTGATCATCCTGATAATCAGTAACCGCATTCGGTATTTCGGGGGTATTAAAAAAATGCGCATTGTCGATCATTTAAATGATGACGCACTTCAAGGTAATACTCTCTCACTAAATATAAGCGTGAAATATGGCAAATCAAGAATTAGCTTCATGTGTATTTCTATCGGCTTGTATTATTGAAAAAGACTATTTTTATTTCTCCACAAGACTCGATGCACTTCCAAGCGATGAGTATTTTCATGCAAGACTTAGTACTTATGATCAAGGTGCGTGGAATAAGCATGACAGAGAACAACAGGTCGTATCAGTTTGCGTGATGAGACAAACTGAAACTGAGAATACGCGAGCTTATTGCGCACTGGAGTTGGCAAGCGGGAAGATAGAAGTGTGGACTTCCCCTAATTCAGTAGACATTTAATAATGTCAAAAACTGAGAAGGAAGTACATCATGAGAAAGAGTCGATTCACTGAAGAATTCAAAGCAGAAGCGATTAAACAAGTCACTGAACGTG
>NZ_JBMPPN010000017.1:0-93744 GCF_049340165.1 Undibacterium sp. Xuan67W | reverse complement strand
TGATTACATCGAAGTGTTCTACAATCGCAAACGGCGACATAGTCATTTGAATCAGATGAGTCCCCTAGCTTTCGAGCAACAACAATTTGGAAGTTAAGAGTTGTCTACGAAATTAGGGGAAGTCCAAACAGCAGTTACAGCGACTAGCGATCAAAACAGAAGTTACTGTTGCATTAACTACGACAAATCTAAATTCGTTAATTAAACCCGTGCCGTCAGACAAAGGGCAGAAATTGTCAGGTACGGTCGTCGCTCCGGCAGGTGCAATCAGTTTGTTAAGCGCCCCCTTAACGGGTGTTGTTCAGGCAATTCATGTAAATTCGTTGCAAGAGGTTCATTCTGGAACATCAATTGCGACATTATTTAGCCAGCAATTTTTAGAGTTGCAGCGAGATTATTTGCAGCTCGCAACACAATCTCAGTTGGCGTCGGAGAAACACGCAAGGGACGAAGCTTTATATAAGGACGGAATTATTGCTTTGAGCCGCTTACAAGAGAGTCGTGCAGCTGCAGCCCATGCAGAAGTTGCAACCTATGAACGCCTGCAGGCACTCAAAGTGGCTGGGATGAGTGATATTTCAATCAGTAATATTTTAAAAACTAAGTCGTTGTCTCCATACATTTCGATCATCACAAAAACAAAAGGAATCATACTGGAGTTAAACGCTCAGCTTGGGCAACGGATTGAAGCAGGAATGCCAATTGCAAAATTAGGTAGTAATCAAGCGTTTTGGATAGAATTTCAAGCGTCTAGGATACAAGCGGACCAAGTGCATATCGGCGATCTATTACAGTTAAAAAATTGCGGAACCGTCAAAGTCATAGCGATCTCTCCCCAAATGGATGGTAGCAATCAAAGTACATTGATTCGAGCTCAAGAGCTGACTCATGATGGTTGTTTGAAATTGAATCAATTTACCGAAGCGAGTCATATTGGCAATCTCGCAGTGACGGGAAGCGTTGGCATTCCAGCGACGGCACTGATCAGAAGCGGAGGTCAGTACTATGTGTTCATTAAAAACGCAAACGGTTTCAAGGTTGGTAAGGTCGAAATCGTTGCGGGCACTCCAGATAGAATTTGGGTTACCGGAGACCTGATTCCAGGACAGCAGGTCGCTACTCAGGGCATCATTGCTCTAAAAGGAGCTTGGATGGGTTTGGGCGCTGAGCCCATAGCTGAACCCAAAGCTTCAGGCTCAGGCGGGAAAAAATAATGTTAACCCGACTTATTGCTTTTTCCCTTGCTCAGCGCTTGTTCATTCTGGTAGTGACTGTCATTTTGATTGGTGCCGGCATTCAGGCATTTCATGATTTACCTATTGACGCTTTTCCTGATGTATCTAGTACTCAGGTTAAGCTGATTATGAAGGCGCCTGGTATGACGCCTGAAGAAGTGGAAGCGCGTATTGTGGCGCCAATTGAGCAGGAGCTCTTGGGCATTCCGAATCAAGTCATATTACGTTCTCAGTCCAAATATGCGATCGCAGATATTACTTTGGATTTTCAAGACGGGACGGATGTTTTTTGGGCCAGACAGCAGGTCAGCGAAAGACTCAACAATATATTGAAAGATTTACCTAGTTCGGTAACTGGTGGTCTCGCGCCCATTACCACGCCGCTCGGTGAAATTTTTATGTTCACTATCGAAGGCCCAATATCTTTGATGGATAAACGTAGTTTACTCGATTGGACGATACGTCCTCAATTACGCAGTATTCCCGGTGTCGCTGACGTGAATACCTTGGGTGGTCTGGTCAAAAGCTTTGAAGTCATACCTGATCCAGTAGCGCTTGCGGCAAGAAGAGTATCGCTACAACAGTTGCAGGTTGCTCTAGATACCAATAATCGAAATGATGGCGCTGGACGCTTAAACAGCGGCGAAGAATCTTTGTTAGTAAGAAGTGATGGAAGTATCCATACGATCGATGATATCCGTGGAATAACTGTACAAAGCCGAGACGGTTTAGCTATCCGGGTTGGCGATATAGCGAATGTACGAATAGGACAAATGACACGCTATGGCACCGTTACTAAAGACGGCCAGGGGGAAGCTGTTGAGGCTCTGGTGTTGGCGATGCGTGGAGCTAATGCGCAGAAGGTGGTAGATCAGATTAATTTGCGGCTAGCACAAATTGAAAAAACTTTACCAAAGGGAACCACATTAAAAACCTTTTACCACAGAGGTAATCTGGTCAAACGTGCTGTAGGTACTGTAACCAAAGCTTTGACAGAAGCTACAGTGTTGGTCGTTATTCTTCTTTATCTTTTTCTGGGAAATGTCCGCTCAGCTTTGGTTGTCGCTTGTATATTGCCACTATCCGCGTTGGGTACATTTTTACTCATGCAGGCATTTGGTTTGACAGCAAATTTGATGTCACTTGGCGGGCTGGCAATTGCAATCGGGATGTTAGTCGATGCCGCAGTCGTTGTTGTTGAAAATATTGAAGCGCATAATGCAGATACTGAACGTCCCAACTTCTCTCGGTTACATATTATCTACCGAGCGGTAAGAGAGGTGGCAGTGCCAGTTACCGCCGGTATGGTAGTGATCATGATTGTTTTTCTGCCGTTACTTTCTCTGCAAGGATTAGAAGGAAAATTATTCGCGCCTGTCGCGATGACAATCACGTTTGCATTAGCCGCATCGCTGATTCTTTCTTTGACAGTTATTCCTGTGCTCGCGTCGTTTGTGATGAGCGATCATCATGGAGATGCTCCTTGGCTGGTACGCAAGTTAGAAGCTGCCTATACCCGTATTCTTAGACGCTCATTACGTCATTCAAAAAAGGTAATAATCGCTTCAATTGCTGCACTGGTCGTTACTGCCGTGATTTTTCCCTTCATCGGTAAATCTTTTATGCCGACACTTGATGAGGGAGACATCATTATGCAAATTGAAAAACTTCCCTCCGTCAATATTGAGGAGTCTGCAAAGCTGGATATGGCTGTACAGAAACGAATACTTGAATTAGTGCCGGAAGTACGGAGTGTTGTTGCCAGGGCAGGATCAGATGAGCTCGGATTAGATCCTATGGGACTAAATGAGACGGATACCTTTTTGGTGCTTAAGCCCAGAGAACAATGGCGTACTCGGAATAAGGATGATTTGATCGATCAATTACGTAAAGTAACCGCAGAATTTCCGGGAATGAATTTCAGTTTTACTCAGCCGATTGAGATGCGCACCTCTGAGATGTTATCCGGTGTAAGAGGAGATCTGGCGATCAAAATTTATGGTCCGAATAACCAAATATTAGGTCAGTTGGCAGAAAAAATTCTTAGAGCGGTAGAGAGTATTTCGGGAAGTCAGGATGTCCTAACGATCAAAAATGAAGGTGTTCAATATCTCCAGGTCGACATCAACAGGGAGGCAGCGGGTAGGCTTGGATTCACGGTAGATCAAGTCCAAAGTGATTTGCGCACGATGGTCGAGGGCCGGCAAGCTGGCATCGTGATTGAAGATGGTAAACGTATTCCATTATTGTTACGTGGTAGCGCTTATCTCCAGATGTCCGCCGACTTGTTTCAGCAGTTACGTTTGCCTGTAAGTGACGGATCATCCGTTGCCTTGAGCCAAATCGCCGATTTAAAGACGGTCGATGGTCCCGTCAAAGTTGAGCGTGAAAATTCTTCTCGTGTTGTCGTGGTACGTGCAAATGTTCGTGATCGAGACCTGGTTGGATTTGTAGATGAGGCCAAAGCGAAAGTAGGCAAACAGGTTCCTCTGCCTGAGGGATACCGCTTGTCGTGGGGGGGGCAGTTTGAAAATCAACAACGAGCAGCTTCTCGCTTGGCAATTGTAGTGCCGATCGCGCTTGCGTTAATCTTTTTTCTGTTATTCGCAACGCTTGGCAGTATCAGACAATCAGTACTGGTATTTGTGAATATTCCGTTTGCAATGGTGGGGGGCGTAATTGCTTTGGCTTTGACGGGAGAATATTTGTCAGTACCTGCGTCAGTTGGTTTTATCGCGCTAATGGGAATTGCTGTCTTGAATGGTTTGGTCATGATTACGTATTTTAATCAGATGGTTGCAAGGGGTAATTCGATTGACGAGGTGGTTTCTGAAGGAGCCCTGCGGCGGTTTCGTCCTGTGATGATGACCGCAAGCATTACCGCTTTTGGTCTGATCCCACTTTTGTTGGCGAGTGGGCCAGGTTCTGAAATACAGCGACCGTTGGCAATTGTTGTGATAGGCGGGTTGGTGACCGCCACATCGCTAACTCTCATTTTGCTTCCGATTCTATTTCAACGATTCGGTATTCCGAAACGTATTTAAGGTATTTGATATGACAAACCCTAACGACTACGACGCGATGTTAACCTTGGCGATTCCTACGACACTGTCAGAAGAAATATCTGATTTTTTATTATTGAATACTCAATTGGCGAATGGTTTTTCAATCGTTGCCGCGCAGGGTATGGGACAGGGCGCTTCACTGTTATCTGCCATGGAAAAAGTGCATGGGCACTGCAACCGAAACCTTATTTTTATCGTGGGTATTAACGAGAATTTGCAACAATTACTGCATATGCTGGGTGGAAAAATTAAAAATAATGACGTTGCATATTGGTTCACGCCCGTTACAAGATTTGGGAGATTATGATGAACGTCTCTCATTATGTTTCAATCTCTGTATTGGTATTTTTGAGTTTTAACCAAAAATCAGTTTTTGCTTCGGAATCAGCATTGTCGATACTTCCGTCTGAGACAGTGGTGAGGAAGGTGTTTGAAGGCATCCCCGCGTTACGGATGAGCTCGCTTGGAGTTGATTTGGCATCGTCAAACAAACAACGGCTTGATGCTGGTCATTACGAATGGACTTTGAGGACAGGCTTAAACCACAGAACCGACCAGTTAGGAGATCGGTTTCAAGAACAAGAGTTGTTAATTGAACGTCCGGTTAGATGGTTTGGTAAGGCCGATAAAGATAGGGCGATTGGGGAAAAAGGTATTGATGTTGCAAAAGCCAGCTATGCCGATGTATGGCACGAGACGAGCCGGGTGCTGATGAAGGATTGGTTTGATTCAATCAGAGAAATTGTTTCTGTAAAACGCTTACAAGAACAACTCGAAGTGACGTCAACATTACGTGCGGTTGCAGAAAAACGTGTCAAGGCAGGCGATGCGGCGAAGCTAGAACTCTTACTCGCCGATACAGAGTACCAACGAGTGCTTGCAATGCTTCAGCAAGCGCTGCAAAGAGAGGAGTCTGCACTACAGGTTCTTCGTACAAATTATCCGGGGTTACCAATGCCAGAGTGCAATGACCTGCCCGAGCCAAAGATATTGACTGAACCGGTTGAGACTTGGATGTCCAAAATTATGGGGGACAATCACGAACTTGAGCTTGCACAAGCTGAGTCAGACTACATCGGTTTACAGGCTGCGAGAATTTCGAGGGATAAAATTCCCGATCCAACAGTTGGCTTTCGCATAAGCCGTGAACGTAATGGACAAGAGCGGATTTTTGGTGTCAGTATATCTATCCCTTTTTCGGGCGAAGGACGAAATTCAGAAAGTGCTTCGGCCTTCTTAAGGGCAAGAATGGCAGATGAAAAAATCAAACAAACAGAAATGAAGGTAAATCTGGCGGCGAAAAAAGCCATCACTGATAGCCAACTTAGCTACACAAGTTGGAAGACGTTCGACATTGTGCGACTGCAAAGTCAGCAGCAAGCAGCATTAGTATTAACTGCTTATAAGCTCGGCGAGGCAAGTTTAACCGATGCACTTAATACTCGGCGCATAGCATTGGACGCAACCCAAATGGCGCAGTCCGCGCAGATTGACGCACTCATGGCATTTGCTCGCTTGCACTTAGATGCACATTTGATTTGGGCTTTTGATTAATTTAGTGACGCTTGCTTGGTTTCTTAATTATTTTCATGGCGATAGCGCTTTAGGGCAATGATAATTTTAATTGCGTAGCAAGAACGGTTATTGCCGCCACCACATTCGCTAAATAGCTAAGTAGTCTTAGTCGTTTTGCAATAATGGGCAGCCCCATAATTTCGAACCTATGTGGTTTCCTTGATATTTTGTCTGTCATCAGATTAATAATAAGGGGCTTAAGTCGCGTTCATAATGTAGATCGCATACGATTTCCTCAAAGGTAAAAAACCTAAAATAAATGTCACGGATAATTGTGAATTATCGTGACATTTTTACGACGGATATCATCTGTTAAGACTTAAGCCGATAACATCCATTAATATCGAGAGGCAAAACAGTATAAGTTGGGTGAAAGTTTTGCTTTCCCCCCCTTTTTCTCTTGGTCGCGCAGAAGTTTGCCATAAGCAGAGGTGAATGCACGATTTGCAGCTGACTGATAACAGATGCCACAAATAATAGATATTTGTCAGTGTTTTGGGAAAAATACTTAAACGTCGGGTAGTGCAATATTGTTTGAGTTTTCTACTCACGCGTTATATACCCTGAAGATACTTCAGGGTAAGTAAAAAGACTAGTCATGGGATTCCTCGCTCAATTACTTCCGAAATCTTTGAAACACTGGCTATTATCTCAACTGGACGATAGTGAGGAAAAATTTTCCCGTGTATTTCATACCAGCCCTGATTGGATAGTCATTACGCGCCTTAGCGACAGTCTTATTGTAGAGGCCAACTTGGGATTTCAGGAAATGAGTGGCTACCGCCGAGAGGAAGTATTAGGTCATCCTATCAAAGATTTTAATGTCTGGGCAGTTCCTGAGCAGCGCCAATTATTGGTCGATGAGCTGATGCGCAACGGATATGCGAGAAATCACTTGGTAAAAATGCGTCGACGCGACGGTACCATAAGAGATTGCCTAGCAAGTTGCACGACGATTGCATTAAAAGGAAACATTCATACTCATGCTGTATGGGTCGCTAGGGACATCACTGATCAAATCATTGCATCAGAACAGTTTAGCGCCGCATTTTTGCTTACTCCGGACTGTATGACTATATCGCGCATGTCGGATGGAACCTACATAGAAGTGAATAGTGCATTTGAACGAACCATAGGCTTAGAGCGAAAAGACATTATCGGAAAAACTGTTGGTGAACTTCAGATATGGATTGATCCTGAACGACGCAATGTTTTAATTGATCTACTCAGGAAAAATCATACCGTTACAGATTTTCCTGCAATCATGAAATTGCATCAGGGTGAAGTGCGAGAGACCGTAATTAATGCTGTCATATTTGAATCGCGCGGTGAAGAATTGATGATTGCACTGACTCACGATGTGACCGATATACGTGAAGCGCAAAGAAAAATTCTGGACCTCAACTTGAATCTGGAACGACGTGTCAACGATCGAACGGTAGAGCTAGAAGCGACTAACCACGAACTGATCAATACCTTAGACACTTTAAAAATGACGATGGATCAACTTGTTCAATCTGAAAAATTGGCTGCGCTCGGTTCGTTGGTTGCCGGAATCGCCCATGAACTAAATACACCAATTGGAAATAGTCTGACGGTCGCAAGTACTCAAGAAGAATTACTAAGAACGATAAGAGCGAACTTTGAAACAGGAATCAAACGATCTGAGTTAGATAAATTTTTCAATGAACTGAGTCTTGCAACGGAAATTTTAATGCGTAACTTGGGGCGTGCCGTTAATTTGGTTGATAGTTTTAAACAGGTGGCGGTAGACAGAACCAGTTCGCAAAGACGTGTATTTTCCTTGTCTGACCATATCGAAAAAATTCTAGTATCTCTCTATCCAATGATCAATAAGTCTTCGTGCAAAATTGAAACCGATATTGATGATGATATTTTGTTAGATAGTTTTCCGGGCGCATTAAGCCAAGTCGTTATCAATCTTGTCGAGAACGCGATGAAACATGGGTTTTCAACGATGGACCCCGGGGTCATTCATATAGACGCCAAAAAGACGGGAACAGGGCAGGTTATTCTTCAGATCCAAGACAATGGAAACGGTATTAGTCCTGAGCATATACATCGTATATTTGAGCCTTTTTTTACAACCAGGCTCGGACAGGGCGGATCAGGATTGGGTCTTCATATTGTCCACAATATTGTCACTGATTTACTCGGCGGTAGTATTGAGGTTTCTAGTGCAGGGATTGATTTGGGAGCGCTTTTTACATTAATTTTACCTTTAACGGCACCAGAGAAAACTCCTATGGATGACGACTAGATCGACGATAAGCACAATACTGCCTCAAAAAATAAATCTATTTACTTAAAAACTTCCAACTGATCATCCAGGGCAAGAAAATAAGTGAGCAAAAAAGGAATTAATCTTCACGCGACTTGTCCTACAACCCAGATTTATTGCTCCCATTAACAACAATGATGTTACCTATGATTTATTCGCGTTTTTCTGTTCTACTACACACATTCTTAATTCTGCTCGTAGCGGGCTGCAGTCAGATATCTACTAAAGCACCCAACAGCCTTCAGATAGATACCTCAGATTATCATCCAATCATTCTGGTCTCAATTGACGGTTTTCGACCAGATTATTTGAATCGTGGTGTCACACCAAATCTGAATAAGTTAATCGCCAACGGCGTAAGTGCAGAGGCAATGCGACCGTCGTTTCCTTCAATTACTTTCCCGAATCACTACACCTTAGTTACCGGACTACGACCGGATCATCATGGTATCGTTGGTAATACGATGGAAGATCCCCAAATCCCAGGTGTGCGCTTTACACTCAGTAATCGTGATGCGGTCACTGATCACCGCTGGTGGGATCAGGCGGAACCTGTCTGGGTGACGGCAGAAAAGAAAGGTATCAAAACCGGCATCATGTTTTGGCCCGGATCTGAGGCGGCAATTCATGGTGTATTACCGACAGATTTTCGACGATTTGATGGAAAGATTACCCCGGCTAGTCGGGTTGAAACGATGCTGACATGGCTGGATAGGCCAGTTGTAAATCGGCCTGGATTTTTGACGGTGTATTTTGACGATGTCGATCATGCAGGACATGAATACGGTCCGGATACTACCCAGATAACCAGCGATGTCGCACGCGTAGATCAGGCTATCGGTCAGCTAGTCGATGGACTTCGCGCACGTCAAATTGACGCCAATGTTGTGATTGTTTCTGATCACGGTATGGCTGCTACCAGTGCGGATAGGATTGTCCGCTTAAATGAATTGGCAGATCCCGTTAACTATCGTGTGATTACCTCAGGTACTTATGCCGGCATTGATGTCAATCCTGGGCAGGAAGAGATTGTAGCTAACGCCTTGCTGAAGAAACATGAGCACATGCAGTGCTGGAAAAAAGAAGCTATTCCTGAACGTTTTCATTATGGACAAAACGCTCGGGTGCCGCGATTTGTTTGTTTGGCTGAAGTAGGCTGGCTGGTGGAGCCTGGAGATAAAAACGGGAAGACGACGGTCAGCGGTTCTCATGGATACGATAATCTGGCGCCTGAAATGCAGGCATTATTTATCGCTACAGGACCAGCTTTTAAGAAGGCAACGAAATTACCTGCATTTGATAATGTTGATGTCTACCCTTTGTTGATGATGCTGCTGAATATCCCGGCATTGCCCTCGGACGGCTCCATGGCAACTGTACGACAGTCGTTGAGAGCACAATAAGTCAGCTACTGAATGTTCCTTTGTCGGCGCAGTTTACTCTGTGCTGATAGCTTCTCTCTTGCATTCCCATGTTGGTTTGAATGATTTAAAAGCGGTTGATTCGCTGTGATGTGTTGTGAATTTGTGTTTTTTTTGGGTGGTCATTTCGTCGTCATAAATAGTTATTAAGCTTCGACGGCCTTGATGGTATTCCATCATCCCATTGATCATTAAATATCACTACGTATCACTAACTATTACTAGTTACCGCTAGTTCATCACGAGAACCTCATGAGACCAGTTCATTTTAAGAAGAAATCACTTCCGTACTCAGCACCTGCCTTAGCGGTTGCATCGACTGCTTGTCTGTTCGTTTTTGCACAACCTGTATTTGCACAGACAGCCGCGACGATCTCCGATGCTAATAAAAATGAAAAAGCAGATGGCGCGATTGCGACCGTCGAAATATCGTCTCAGACTACCCGTTCTGCTGTGTCATTACGCGGTAGTGAAATACAAAAAATCCTGCCAGGGATTAATCCTGTTAAATCCTTGCAGACTCTGCCTGGCGTGACCTTTGCAACGGCAGATCCATGGGGGAATAATGAACAAAATCTCTCCTTGTTTGTCCATGGGTTCAATGGTCAGCAACTCGGTTACACGATGGATGGCGTACCGCTCGGTGATCAGCAGTACGGCAACTACAATGGATTGTCGCCACAACGTGCCGTGATAAGTGAGAATGTCAGAAATGTGATCTTGTCCTCCGGGGCGGGTAATCTCGCCACGCCTTCAACCAGCAATCTTGGAGGCACTATTGAAGTATTCAGCAGCGATCCTTTAGCAAAACAAAAGACCACTCTCGAACAGACTTTAGGTAGTTATAGCACCTCACGTACTTATGCACGTTTTGATACCGGAACTTTTGGCGAAGGTAATGCGGCTTATATTTCTATCATGCGTCAGGATGCGCGCGCCTGGGATTTTGATGGCAAACAAGGCGGTAAACAACTTAATGCAAAATTCGTGAGCACCAAGCCTTCTGGCAAGCTCACACTGTATTTCAACTATAACGACAAGATAGAACCAAATGAGGACAGCACGGTTCATGTGACTGGCGAGACAAGTGCGCCATACACGCGTCCTTTCTTATACCCAAATTTCCCTGCGGCCTTAGCCTATCTGTCGCCAACAGGCGCAACGCCAGCCGCTGATGGTTCTAATTATCGTAACTACTATAGTGACGCGCAACGTAAGGATATATTGACCTATGCTAAATATGATCTGAACCTGAACGAATCAACTATCTGGTCGAATCAGGTGTATTTTCACCGTGATGATGGTGTCGGCGTGGTTGCCGGACCAATAGGTGCGGCGGGTTTGCCAGCGTTGTTTAGTATTTACTTCCCTAACCAGGATTTGAAAAAAGTTTTTGGCAATTCGGGGTATGCCACCCGTACCACTGAATATGATATTCATCGCTCTGGCCTAATCTCTAATTTGCGCACGGAGTTTGGTAATCATCAGATCGAATTTGGTGGCTGGTGGGAGCACAACGAGTCCTCTGCCTATCGCCGCTGGTATCCGCTGGATGTGAATAACCCTAGTTCTCCTTACGACCGTCCAAGTAATCCTTTGATTACTCAGTACGGTAGTGAGATTCGTAATAACGTCATCCAGTTACACCTGCAAGATGAGTGGCACGTCCGTCCGGATATGGTTTTGCAAGCAGGTTTTAAGTCGAGTTTGCAATATGCAAAAGGAGATTTTCCTGTTCAGCCTAAGGCAGGTGCAATCTCCGGCGGCTCTCTCGCTTTGCCTGTTGGTGAGATTGATACCAAAAAATGGTTTTTGCCACAAGTTGGCATGCTCTGGGATCTGAGCGCGCGTGATCAGTTATTCATCAATGTCCAAAAGAATATGCGTCAGTTCGTGACTTATGGCGGCGGCGGTGCGTCTCCATGGAGTCTGGCGAGTCAGTCGGCTTTTGATTTATTCAAAAATACGGCACAGCCAGAAACCTCACTAACCTATGAGGCGGGTCTGCGTAGCAAACGCAATCTGGATTTGGGACTGTTGAATAAAATTGATGGTCAGGTGACGGTGTATCACGTAGATTTCAGCAATCGCTTATTGCAAATCAGCCCTACGCCGGTGATCTCATCCATTATTGGTGGCAATCCTATTCTCGCCAACGTCGGCAGCGTCACGACCGATGGCATTGATCTGGCAGGTACTTTGCATTTCGGTCGAAACTTTAGTTTCTACAACGCTTTATCCTACAATCGTTCGGTCTATGCAGACGATTACAGTAATGGCAAAACGCTGGTGCCGACCTCGGGTAAAAAAGTTCCGGGCAGTCCGGAGTGGATGAACAAGTTCGTGGCATCCGCAACATTTGGTGAGATTGAGGCGCAATTAATTGGCGATTATGTCGGTAAGCGTTATGCAACCTACACCAACGATTTGGCCGTCGACAGTTATTTCATGTTGAATCTCGGTATCAATGCAAAGTTACCGATGGTGCAAAATACTTTCATTAAAAATGCCAGAGTACGTCTGAACATCACAAATCTGAATCAGGTCAAAGGAGATTCGGTGGTCGTCGTCGGCGCTGCGAACGGGACTTACAACACATTTCCAATTGCCCCACGTCAGTATTTTGTGACATTTGGTGCTGATTTTTAAAGGACAACAGAGATGATTAATAGCCGCCGTTCTTTTTTGAAAACTGCCGTGGTGAGCGGCGGTATGTTATCTCTTGATGCAACCGGTTTCGCTTCTCAGGCACTGGCTTCTTCTGCACGCAAAGTCGAGTTGTTTGCGCATCGCGGCGCTTCCGCGCTGCGGCCTGAGCACACTTTGGCCGCCTACGCCAGAGCGATTGCTGACGGTGCTGACTATATAGAACCGGACCTGGTCAGTACCAGAGATGGTGTACTGGTTGCGCGGCATGAGGCGATACTGGATGAGACTACTGACGTTTCTCAACGGCCTGAATTCGCTATCAAACGTACGACCAAGACCATTGATGGCCGTACGCATACGGGGTGGTTTTGCGACGATTTCACTCTGAGCGAATTGAAGTCACTTCGCGCGGTTGAGCGCCTGCCGAAAGTGCGTCCGCAAAATACCTTTTATGACGGTATGTTTCAGATTTTGACTTGGGATGAGATCATTGATTTCGCCGCAGCCGAATCTGCAACGGTTGGTCGCCTGATCGGGCTAGTTCCTGAGCTAAAGCATTCTACTTACTTCGCTAAGGTGGGCTTGCCGCTGGAAGATCGTTTTTTGAAAAGCCTGACTGAGCATGAATATACCAAACGCTGTCCGTTGGAAATTCAATCCTTCGAAGTGGCGAATCTGAAGTACATCCGCAATGTCATTGGTAAGAAAGACAATATCCGTTTAATGCAGCTGGTCGCAGAAGGGAATATTCGTCCCGCTGACGTGGTTGCTGCTGGTGGTGATTTGAGTTTTGGCGCTATGTCATCAAAGACGGGATTGCGTGACATCGCCCGTTATGCGGATGTAGTCGCACCGCCGACGCGGGCTTTGATTCCTTTGGTGGCCGATGGCAAGTTAGGCAAACCAACAGCCTTGATTAGTGATGCACATGACGCCGGCTTACTGGTGCATACATGGACTTTCCGCCCAGAGAATCGTTTTCTTGCAGCGGACTTCAAAGATGGTAATGGCGAAAACGCGCGCAATGAAATGGGCTCCATCGCTGAGATACGACGTTATATCGATGCAGGTATAGACGGTTTTTTCTCGGATGATTCCGAGATTGGACGTAAGGCAATCAATGCTTGATCATTTAAATAAGCTGGCTGGATACAGAGCAGATCATTACGAATTTGTATGGATCTAATTAATATGGAATAAGACTAGTTAATTCTAGTTAGTGCTAACGGTCAGCTTGGCTAATTGTGAGTTTTAATAAAAAACCGCACTAAAAACAGTGCGGTTTTTTTAATGAAAATCAGTTTTTTATCGATTAGGGCTGGCGCTGTTCTAGCTTGAGGCCGACAGCGGTGCGCGCTGGAAAACCTTTCCAGTAAGTGTGATCACTCTTGAGGCCGCCATTCAGATCGACTGACCATTTACCTTCTTTCGCATTCTCGATCAAGTTCAGATACGGATCCATCGTCGCGTCGTTTTTAAGAAACTTCCCCAAAAATGCTGTGACAAAATGCTGCGCAATATTATTCATCCGCGTGCTGTCCCAAACGGCGTCAATGTAATGTTCTGCCGGTAGCCGCTTCATTGCGGACGAGGGCAACCATGCCTCTCTGGGTGCTGGAATAGGTGCGCCAGCATTGTGGTTGGCGTTCTCGTAGGTTAATAAGAATCGCGGCGCATTCACGCTTGCTTCAAAAATATTTCTTACTCCAGGTGAGTAACCGGAGACATCATCGGCGCTACCAGCGATAAAGAATACGGGAGTCTTGATTCCTGCCAGGCCGGACGCATCCCACGCACCGTAATTCCATCCCCAGGGGGCAAAAGCGACTGCCGCTTTAATCCGTTTATCCAGTGACGCGAGATAATCTGGATTCCCTGATTGTCTGATCGCCAAAGCACCATTCGGTACACTTGACGGTGCCTTCACACTTTTTTCAGTGAAGCCGCCACCAATTGTATTCACGACGCCATAAGCCCCCATGGAATAACCAATCAAACCAGTCATCTCGGTATTGATCAGCCCCTTTAGATTGCCGCCTGCAGCGCTGTTATTTAAACGTGCCATCTCGTTGAGCACGAAGAGCTGGTCCAGCGGGCGGTTCAGTAAGGTGCTGGCAAACGCTGCCTGATCGTTATAGGTGCTGTCAGTATGATCAATTGCGACCACGATATACGCTTTGCTGGCTAGATTTTCTGCCAGATGGCTGAGTAAAAAACGATTGCCCGGATATCCGTGCGAGACAATCAGCAGCGGGTAGGGGCCATGCACGGCATTAGGTTTGGCATCACGTACCGCTTTGCCCGATAGAGTGATTGGCGTTTTTCCATCGCGGAGATACGTTGAACTTTGTCCGACGCTAGCCTGACCCTCGGGAAGGGTGGCGGGATACCAGATTTCAACAGTAAGCGGTCTGTCATACACCGGAGTTGTTTCTCCGGTCCTAGATTTGAGGATATCAAGTTGCTGAGTATGAACGAGCTGTACCGTTTTCACGCCGACCGCAAACTTGCCGTAATGCGCCAGCTCCGGTGCATCAGGACGTATCGTGTCGATATGGTTGTCCTGGGCAGACGCAAATTGTGTGATTGTCATACTATGACAGACGAGCAGACAAATAGAGAAAAACCTTTTTTTCATAACACTCCTGGATCGTTTCCGTGTTTAAAAAATAATCATGCACCATAGGATATCAGTATTGAGAGCGATGTCAGTACGTCTATTGAATGAGGCTTCATTTAATATACTCCCCTTTTTTTTGTAAAAATATACCCTTATCCGCAATTTTTTAAAGGTCCTTTAAATAATACTAATAGGGAGTATATTTTTCATTCATCGGTTATAAGTGAGTTGTTGTACATGTTTTTAGCGGCTTCAGTTGGTGTCATGCAAGTCGTTTTACACTCCAGATGCGTTTGCTGATGTGATCATTCCTTGATCCAGATCCATATTGGATTTCACCATGGCAAATAAAATAGTGGCAACGCCTCCCAATACGTCCACTAAACCGTGCATTGAAAGAAGAAGATGACCACCGGCCACGCCACTGATGAGATTGAGTTGTCCGAAGAATTAATACGCAAATTCGACAAATCAGGCCCACGCTATACCTCGTACCCGACAGCGGATCGTTTCAATGAGACGTTTGACGAACAATGCTATATCTCCTATTTAGAACAACGATCGACAAACACGAGTAACCCGCCGTTGTCACTTTACTTGCACCTGCCGTTTTGCGAATCGCTGTGCTACTTTTGTGCTTGCAATAAAATCGTCACGCAAGATCATAGCCGGACAACGGAGTATCTGCGTTATCTGGAAAAAGAAATTGAATTGGTCGTCGCCAGAATCGGCCCTGATCGTCAGACCTCGCAGTTACATTTGGGAGGTGGTACGCCAACTTTTTTTAGCTCTGATGAGTTGCGTCAGTTGATGGCGATGCTGCGTAAGTACTTTAGCTTTACTGATGACGCGGAGCTGGGTGTAGAGATTGATCCGCGCACCCTGAAACCT
Source organism: Undibacterium sp. Xuan67W (assembly GCF_049340165.1). Taxonomy (NCBI): domain Bacteria; kingdom Pseudomonadati; phylum Pseudomonadota; class Betaproteobacteria; order Burkholderiales; family Oxalobacteraceae; genus Undibacterium; species Undibacterium sp. Xuan67W. The sequence goes on along the minus strand of NZ_JBMPPN010000017.1, from coordinate 77,986 downwards.
GAGACTCTGTCGGTGTTAGCCGAGCTAGGCTTTAACCGGAATAGTTTTGGCGTTCAGGACTTTGACCCGGCGGTACAGCAGGCCGTCAACCGGATACAGCCCTATGAAATGGTTGAAGCTGCGGTGATTCAAAGCCGGCAAAAGCATTTTCATTCAATCAACGCCGATTTAATTTACGGCTTGCCAAAGCAAAATAAGGAGAGCTTTAGTCGAACGTTAGATCACCTGATTGCATTAGCGCCAGACCGCATTGCGCTCTATAACTATGCGCATTTACCAAGCCGCTTTAAAGCGCAAAGACAGATCATCGAAGCCGATTTGCCGTCGGCGGAAGACCGGTTACAAATATTTATGATGTCAACCCGGCGCCTGCTCGATGCTGGCTATATTTATATCGGACTTGATCACTTTGCCAAGCCCGATGATGAACTGAACAAGGCCCGTCTGGATCAGACGCTACACCGTAATTTTCAGGGATACACCACCCGCGCCGACTGTGACCTGATTGGCTTCGGCGTGTCTGCTATCGGTAAAGTCGGTCATTCATATAGCCAATCGGTACGCACCATCAAAGCCTATTATCAGTTGCTTGACGAAGGACATTTACCTGTTGAAAAAGGGATCGCCTTAAGTCCAGACGACTTATTGCGTCGTGAAGTTATCATGACCTTGATGTGCAGTATGCCTTTGGAAATTGCTATGATTAACCGGGATTATCAGATCGATTTCGCAGAGTATTTTGCGGAAGAATTAACGTTGTTGCGACAATATGAGAAAGTTGGATTTATCGAGATTAATCGAAAAATGTTGCGCGTCACACCAAAAGGTCGCCTATTTGTAAGAGCGATCGCAATGATTTTTGATCAGTATCTGAAGAAGTTGACCACGGCAACGTATTCTAAATTAATCTGATTGTTATAAATGGAGTTCATTGAAGCCAAGGAAGACCTTGGCTTTTTTATTGGCTACCGTCATTGTTGTTCATCACTTGTATTGTCGATTGAGCGCCATCTGAAAAAGTTTGCAGTTGTCGCAATCTTTTAGGCGTATCCGACATAAAAAAGACAAAATTCCTAGTTTAGAGAAAGTCTCTTAATTTAATGATATTGTTATTCGAAATGGATTACTTTTGAAGGTCGACTGATGGATATCCTGATCATTGATGATGATGCGACGAATATCAAATTCTTTTGCTATTTGCTAAAAGCGATACCGGACGTGAATCTGACTAGCTTTGACCGCGCAAGAGACGCTTTGGTTTGGTGTGAGACAAACGAACCAGACCTTGTGCTGGTGGACTATATGATGCCAGAGATAGACGGGCTCGCATTTATTGCGGCTTTCAGGGCGATGGATGGTAAGGCAAGCATTCCCATTATCATGGCAACAGCAGACACTGATAATGAAGTCAGGCACAAGGCTTTGGTTCTAAGTGCCAACGATTTTTTGACCAAGCCAGTAAATACGATTGAGTTACGTGCACGAGTTACTAATATGCTTAGTCTGAGAAAATTTCAGCTTAAGCAGGCTAATCGAGCAGATTGGTTGGCAGAGGAGGTTCGTAAAGCTACCAGTGCCATGCAATTGCAGGAACGGGAAGTTATTTACCGTCTCTCCAGAGCGTCTGAATATCGCGATCCGGAAACCGGTGCCCACATTCTGAGGATGGCGCATTACTCAATGATGATTGCAAAAAACCTGGGATTGTCACAGAAAGATCAGGATTTGATTTTAAATGCGGCACCGATGCACGATGTAGGAAAAATGGGAACGCCCGACCATATTTTACTGAAACCCGGACGTTTAACCGATGATGAGATGATTATCATGCGTCAGCATGCCGCCATCGGTGGCGAGATACTTGGAGAAAGTAGTTCTACATTGTTGCAGACGGCAGCAGAAATTGCACTAACCCATCACGAAAAATATGATGGTAGCGGTTATCCAAAAGGGTTAAAGGGGGACGATATCCCGCTATTTGGACGCATCGTTGCCGTCGCAGATGTGTTCGATGCTCTGACCTCAGCAAGACCTTATAAACCTGCTTGGGAATTAGATCGAGCCTGCTGGCTTATCCGAGAGAGCTCAGGATCGCATTTTGACCCCAAGTGTGTTGATACATTTTTTATGGGTTGGGAAGACGTGTTGCGAATCCGCGCTGAGCACAACGAAGAATAAGTAAATTTTTAGCGTTTATGTTTGAGCCATATTGGTTAGATAAATCCGTAATTCATCTAAGGCAAATTGCATTTTCTTTTGTATTTCCTTAATGAGCGGTAGATTTTTTTCTGAACTAGCCGTTTCGAACTTGGCTGCAAGTTTTCCTAGTTTTACGACGCCTAAATTACCTGCTGAACCCTTGATTTGATGACCTAAGGCGCTAATGTCAGTGTAATTTTCTGACTCAATAGCGACGCTTATTTTTTCTAGTAACGACGTCGTAGATATCACGAAAAGTTCAAGTAATTCATTTTGACCGGAAATGTCATCACCGAACATTGCTTTTAGCCGCGCTTCGTCCACGACGGTATCCATGATGGAATCGGTTGCTACTTGGGATGCCGGTATTTTGTCTTTTTCTTTAGCGCGGTCGGCTTGGGCCAATCGGATCGACAATTGCTCATTGACTATTTCTGTCAGTGTCGACCGAACAATCGGTTTTGAAATATAGGCATCCATCCCTGATGAAATACATAAATCTCGGTCTCCTTGCATGGCGTTTGCAGTGACAGCGATGATCGGAATATGATCACCAGTCTCTTTCTCGGCTTCTCTGATATTTCTTGTCGCCTCAAATCCATCCATCACCGGCATTTGACAATCCATCAAGACTAGTGAATAGTTGGATAGGCGCAACGCATCCAGTGCTTCTTTTCCATTATTGGCAATATCAACCTTAAATCCCATCTGCTCTAAAAAAGTCATCGCAATTTTTTGGTTAATCAGATTATCTTCGACCAGCAAAATTAATTCCTCACGTTGGCTAACCAATGCCAGTTCGTCACTCTCCGTATTGACCCGCCTTTCATTTTTTACTGGGTGACTGACTCTCCTTCGCTCGCAGACGTGGGTAATGGCATCGAATAGCGCAGACTGTTTTACGGGTTGTCTAATGGATGTTTGAAATGCCAGGGTAGCTGCTGCAGTACGGGTATCTTCAGCGTTAGTGATCAGGATTAACCGTAATTGAGGGTTGATTCTAAGAAGCGAGGTCGATATTGTCTCGGGGGGTATTTCTCCAAGTTGAGAGTCTACGATGGCAATCTCAAAATCGGATTCGTCACGCAATAATTGCTTTGCTTCCTCTAAATGTCCGGTAACTGAGACACTCATTCCCCAAGATTGCAGGTAGTACGAAAGGATACCTGCCTGTTTTTGGCTGGAGTCCAGCATCAGGACTTTAGTTTTGGAAAAGGGATAATACTGCTTACTTATAGATGCTACTTCCACGCCAAGTAAGGGCAACTCAAACCAGAAGCAGGCCCCCTGGCCTAAAGTGCTGCTTACGCCAATTTGTCCGCCCATGAGTTCAACCAGGCGCTTGCAGATTGATAGCCCTAAACCTGTTCCACCAAATCGTCGAGTCACCGAACTATCTGCCTGGACAAACGGCCTGAATAGCTTACCGATCGTTTCTTGATCAATACCGATACCCGTGTCGCTGATTTCAAATCGTGTGAAATAAGTATTTTTAGATTGTTTAACTAGTTTGACATCGAGAGAAATTTCTCCTGTTGAAGTAAATTTCATCGCATTTCCGAGCAGATTCAATAAAATCTGCCTCAAGCGACCAGGGTCAGTAAGGACGTGAATGGGGAGCTCTGGACTGACGTAGCTCATCAACCGAATTTTCTTTTTACTTGCTTTAGCCGAAAAAATTTCGATACTTCCCTCTACTACGCTGAGAAGTTGACATTCCGTATTCTCAATCAGCATTTTCCCTTCTTCAATTTTGGAAAAATCGAGAATATCGTTGATGATGGAAAGTAGTGCGTTTGCAGAATCATCGATGGTTTTAGCAAATTCTTTTTGCTTAGGATTCAGATCTGTTTCAAGTAATAGACTCGTCATTCCCATGACACCATTCATCGGTGTCCTGATTTCATGGCTCATTGTGGACAGGAAAGTACTTTTTGCAATATTCGCTTGTTCGGCATGTATTTTGGCTTCCTCCAGCTGCGCCTCAAATCGGTCGCGTTTCCGCATGAACCATGTTAGTACAGCGGAACAAAACAGTACAAAAAGCGCAACCGAAATACCAGTCCATTTAATATTTCTTGAGTTTTTAGTCCACTCGCTCAGCGCGTAGCTTTCGGAGATGCCAATTACCGCAACTATAGGAAAATTGTGTGTTGCGCGAAAGTGAATGATGAAATGATTTGGGCTAAAAAAACCATCATTTCCTGCATAGTCAAATTTACCAAATTCTCTTTCACTGTTTAATGCAGCAATAAGTGAGAGGGACGGATAGTTTTTTTCACGGGAGAAATGAGGCGTTGTTGTTACATCAAGGAGTTCCCCCTGATAATCAAAAATTCCTGCGAAATTGATTTCTGCGCCCAGTATATCTTTATAGTCAGGGAGCAAATAATGTGGATTTACAACACTTAGCAAGGTAAAAGCATTGCCTTTTACGTTGATTTTTTTTGCGAAAGGGAGGGAATATATATCCGAATTAACTGATTCTCTTAGCGTACCATTGGCATTGATATTATCAATATCTCTAACGAATAAGACCCGTCCCGCTTCTAGTACTGAGGTTAACTCACGCTCAAAACCTAACGACTTTAGATCCAGAATTGTGCCAATTAAATGAGTGGATGAGCTGGCAATAATTTTTCCATCTGATTGAAGGATAGAGATTGAACGTAAATGGGTTGAGTTCAATGTGGTTGCTTCAAGCATTGCACGAACGTTCAAGCCAGTTGCACTACTATTTGTACTTTTGGAATTGATCAAAATACTACTGACTACATTCAAGGTATTATCAACTGAAGACAATGTCCTTGTCAGGTGACTTTCAAGTATCTTAGCGAGCAATTCACCATGGGCATTTTGCTCTTTTAGTAGAAGGGCTTTGTCTCTGTTTAAAAGAAACATAGTTCCCAGTAATATACCAATAAAAAAAACTGACCCTATTAGTAACCAAACTATAGGTTTTTGCAGTGATTCGCAAAGGGAAAGTTTTTTCTGCATAAATAACAAGGTATGAAAACCCTTAATCTTTCGCAACTATCGGCTCTAATTTATATTTTTTTGCAATTGTCAAAAGTCGGCCATCTTTTTTTATCTGCCCAATGAAAACATTGACCTTATCTAACAATGATTTATCACCTGGCGCAACGGCATACGCATAGTCGGTTAGGTGAAAAGTTTGTGGCGGTGTAACTAACCTTGCCCAGTCAGTAGTTTCAAGCATTCTTCTGCTGTAGGGATAGTCAGTCATGAAAGCATCTGCGCGACCGGATTCCACTTCCTGTTCCCTCGTCGTTGGCGGCTTCACTGAAACCAATTTTGCCTGTTTTAGGGTCTGTTGCATGACGGGTTCCATGAGTGTGCCTGCTTGTACGACAATGACACGGCCTAGTTTGTCGATATCATCCCAGTTCTTGATTGATGTACCAGACTTAGTTGTTATCGCAAAAATATCACTACGTAAATAGGCCTGTGTGAAGGCAATTTTTTCTGCTCTTACCGGTGTAACTCCCACTGCGTGCATTGCAATATCACAGTGATTTTCTAACAGATTATCAATTAATTGGGGGAATGAGCTATCGACGTATTTGAGGGAGACGCTAAGATCTTTTGCCAGTTCTGAAGATAAATCGATATCGATTCCACTGAGTGATCGTGTCTTAGGGTTTCTGAAGGTAATGCCATAATAATCCGGCCAGATACATACTCGAATCTCTTTTGCTTCGAGAATTTTCTGGAGCCGTGTTGGCGCAGCTTCGGTATTTTTGCCCCATAAAAGAGATGTGATACAGAAGCACGCTAAACCGTATTTGTACGCTGCGAACATATCTTCTCTCCCTTATTTATAAGTTCTTCGAGTGTAGTCGAATCGCTCAAAAGTCGGTGAAAAACCGCTTACCTGCGTCGCCTTTTTGCTTTTTTATGACCTTATTTTACGTTGTGATAGGGACGTAAAGTTTGATGCAATTGCAAGATGTTCTAAAAAATTATTGAGACATTACACCTGCAGTAATTTCATACGACCGCAGTCGTGCTGCGTGATCAAAAATTTGTGACGTAATCATCAGCTCATCTGCACCGGTGCGATGGATAAATGCCTGCGTTGCTTCAGTAATCTTTTCTGGTGAACCGATCGCTGAGCATGACAAAATCTGATCGAGTAAGGCTTTTTCACCTGGGTGGATCTGATCGAGAAAATTATCTACCGGAGGTGGCAGGCGTTTTGGTCTTCCGCTGCGCAAATTGATAAACGCCTGCTGAGCTGAGCTGGCGAGGTAATGTGCTTCTTTGTCGGTATCCGCTGCAAATACGTTAAATCCCAGCATCACATAAGGTTTTTGCAGTTGTTTCGAAGCTTGGAAGCGTTCACGATAAATGGTGATGGCCTGCATCATCTGTGATGGAGCGAAGTGGGAGGCAAATGCATATGGCAGCCCCAGACTGGCTGCCAGTTGAGCACCAAAAAGGCTAGAGCCCAGTATCCATACCGGCACTTGTAAGCCTGTGCCCGGGACGGCGCGCACGGTTTGTCTGGGTTCTGCTGAAAAATAATCAATGAGATCAACCACATCCTGTGGAAATTCATCTGCATCTGAATCCAGATTTCTTCGCAACGCTCTTGCGGTTGCCTGATCGGAGCCCGGCGCCCGGCCCAGACCTAAATCGATACGACCCGGAAATAACGATTCCAAGGTGCCAAATTGCTCTGCAATGACCAATGGGGAGTGATTCGGTAGCATGATGCCACCAGCGCCAACCCTGATCGTCGAAGTGCCTGCTGCAACGTAACCGATGAGAATCGCAGTGGCGGCGCTAGCAATACCTTGCATACCGTGATGCTCTGCCAGCCAATAACGGTGATAGCCCCACTGTTCTCCGTGTTGTGCAAGGTTCAGCGTATTGCGAAATGCTTGCGAAGCGTCGCTGCCTTCGGCAATGGGAGCAAGGTCGAGAATAGAAAATGGGATCATACAACCATATGGGCTTATTTACCCGAAACACAAGTCTGCTGATGTATCAATACCTGCCGGCGTCTGCACGTAATTTGACAAGGCGACTCCCGGCAGGGATTACATCTCCGTTTTAGCGTATCAGCAAACCTTCAGCCTTCATCGCTGTAATAACTGCTGGACGAGCGGCAACCCGCGCTCTGAATGCGAGCAGATTTGCAAAACCTGAGATATCCAAGCCGACCAGATGTGCCCAGTTCGTTACGTTGAACAGATAGCCATCGGCGACGGAGAAGTGATCGCCCAGCAGATAATCTTTACCGGCTAATTCGCCATCGACCCAAGCCAGGCGGGATTTCAGTTGATCAGAGGCGGCTGCTTTCGTTTCGACAGGAGTTCCTGGTTTGAATAACGGAGCAAAATTTTTGTGCAATTCCGTTCCGATAAACGTCAGCCATTCCTGTAATTTGTAGCGTTCAAATGTACCGTTAGCTGGAGCCAGATTTTTCTCAGGGACCTGGTCGGCAATATATTGAACAATCGCCGGTCCTTCGTGCAGGCGGCGTCCGTCATCGAGTTCTAATAAGGGAACATAGCCAAGCGGATTGATGTTGTAAAAATCTGTGCCATCAGGTAACTTGTGGGTTTTTGTCGGTGCCGGAATTGCTTCGAACGTCAATCCGGCTTCGTACAAAGCTATATGGGCGGATAGCGAGCAGGCACCTTGAGAATAATAGAGTTTCATATTGTCTTTACCTTTTTTTGATTTGTGAATTTATACGTTGAAAGCTAATGGATGGTATGGCTTGATGCCGGCTAAAAAATATATCAACGAGTTTAACATTGCTCAGAAAAAATGTTTTACGCAAGCAGTTTTAGGCCGCAGTGGTAAGTCGCAGTGTTAAGTCTGTGGAGTTACTTCACTTGCGAAGAAAATCTGATAGCCCTCAGGAGCCAGTTTTAACAAACCTTGTACAGCCCGTTCGGCGCTCAACAATTGTCCTGTCGTGTATATACTGAAAAAAGGCTGGGGCGCTTTAACCCAATATGGATGTGGCACTTTCTTAGTGGCAGGTGCCGCACTCAGTAATTTCTCCAATTGCCGTGCGACAGCTTCACCTGTGTCGATGATCTGGATAGGCGCTGCGCCGCTGTTCGTAACGATTTGCTTGATGGCATCAGTCAAAAAAGGGTAGTGAGTGCACCCCAGAACCAGTGTATCAACCCCTTGCTCTAACAATGGTGTTATGTAGCTATGTAGTAGCGCTAATGTGTCCTCAGTATGCAGTTCATTTTTTTCAATTTGATCTACGAGACCTATGCAGGCTTGGGATAGAAAGCGCACATCGGTGTCAGCACTAAGTTGATTTTTTAACGTTTGAAACTTCGTGCTTTGCAGTGTGGACTGAGTTGCCAGTACACCGACAGTATGATTTTTGCTGAGTTGTATCGCAGGTTTTAGACCTGGTTCTACGCCGACAATGATCATATCTGGATAGGCATCGCGCAGCGTTTTGATGGCTGCTGCTGTTGCGGTATTACAGGCGACGACGATTGCTTTGCAATTTTTTTTGTGCAGATAATCAGCGATCAGCAGACTACGTTCAATAATAAATAATTCTGACTTATCACCATAAGGTGCAAAGCCAGAATCCGCAAAATAAATCAATGATTCATCAGGAAGTCGGTGACGTATATGCTGAAGTACAGACAGACCACCTATACCCGAATCAAACACGCCGACTGCGCCATATTCTGTTACTTGCATAACGTGTTTGTTCTCGTCAATATTTTATCAATGGATGCAGACGTCTTGCTAACTTAGTTCGTCACGGGAATGATGCCAATCTTGGCTTGCCATTCTTTTGGACCGGTGTTGTGGACGGAAGTGCCGTTCGAATCAACTGCTACGGTTACCGGCATATCCACCACGTCAAACTCATAAATGGCTTCCATGCCGAGATCCGCAAACCCAACAACCTTCGCAGTTTTAATCGCCTTAGACACCAGATATGCAGCACCGCCGACAGCCATCAGATAAGCTGACTTATGATTCTTGATGGATTCGATCGCTGCGGGTCCACGCTCGGCTTTGCCGATCATGGAGATCAAACCGGTTTTTTCCAACATCATGTCAGTAAATTTATCCATGCGTGTTGCTGTTGTTGGTCCTGCAGGGCCAACCGCTTCGTCACGTACCGGATCAACCGGGCCAACATAGTAAATAACGCGATTAGTAAAATCGACAGGTAAGCTTTCACCTTTGGCTAGCATGTCTTGAATGCGTTTATGTGCAGCATCGCGACCTGTCAGCATTTTGCCGTTCAACAGCAGCGTCTGACCTGGTGTCCATGAGGCGACTTCCTCCTTCGTTAGGGTATTCAGATCGACACGTTTGGATTTTTCTGTATCGGCAGTCCAGTGCACATCAGGCCAGGTGGACAGCGCTGGCGGATCCATATAGACCGGTCCTGAACCGTCCATGACGAAATGTGCATGGCGCGTTGCAGCACAGTTAGGGATCATGGCAACCGGTTTGGATGCCGCATGCGTCGGGTACATATTGATCTTCACGTCCAGCACGGTGGTCAAGCCGCCCAAGCCTTGTGCACCAATACCGAGAGCATTGATCTTGTCACACAATTCAATACGAAGTTCTTCGGTCTTGTTTTGCGGGCCGCGTTGTTTTAGCTCGTACATATCGATATCTTGCATCAGCGACTCTTTTGCCATCAGCATGGCTTTTTCTGCAGTACCGCCGATACCGATACCCAGCATGCCAGGCGGACACCAGCCTGCGCCCATGGTCGGCACGGTTTTCATCACCCAGTCAATCAGTGAGTCGGATGGATTGAGCATCACGAATTTCGATTTGTTTTCTGAGCCGCCACCTTTTGCCGCGACCTGAATGTCAATCGTATTGCCCGGTACCAGTTCCATATGAATGACGGCAGGGGTGTTGTCTTTGGTATTTTTACGGTCGAATAAGGGGTCGGCGACGATGGATGCGCGCAATACGTTGTCTGCATTCGCATAACCCTGACGCACACCTTCGTTGACGGCATCAGTGATCGAGCTTGTGAAGCCTTCGAGGCGGACGCCCATGCCGATTTTCATGAATACATTGACGATCCCGGTGTCTTGACAGATCGGGCGATGTCCTTCTGCGCACATACGGGAATTGGTCAGAATCTGGGCGATGGCATCTTTTGCTGCCGGACTTTGCTCTGCCTCATATGCGCGCCCCAGATGAGCAATGTAATCCGCCGGATGGTAATAGCTAATGTACTGCAATGCGGCGGCAACGGATTCGATCAGGTCGTCTTGTTTAATGACTGTCATGATATGGCTCTTGGCTAAGTAAAAAATCGGTGGAAAAGATTAATGTTTTTGCGCTTCGTTTTGCGTGCGTGTAACCAGGTTGTCGCAGTACGCAATCGCTAAAGCTGAAAGTAAAAAAGTTATATGAATCGCCGTTTGCGCGATGAGTTCTTTCGGCTCATAGGCGGCTGCATTGATAAAGGTTTTAAGCAAATGAATGGAAGAGATGCCAATGATTGCCATCGCCAGTTTGACCTTGAGTACGGTCGCATTCACGTGCGATAACCACTCAGGCTGATCAGGATGACCTTCGATACCAAGGCGTGACACAAACGTTTCATAACCACCGATGATCACCATGATCAGCAGATTGGAAATCATGACAACGTCAATGAGACCCAGTACGACCAGCATAATCGTCGTTTCATTTAATCGGGTGGGGCGCGGAGCGTTCGCTACCGTGACCGCGTCCAAAATATGTTTAAGAGCAGATTCATTACCCATCGCCGCACCGATTAAATCACTCAGTTCCACCCAGAAATGGAACACATAGACTGCTTGCGCAAGTATTAAGCCCAGATACAGCGGCAATTGTAGCCAGCGGCTAAAGAATATAACGCCCGCCAGCGGCGATAATTTATGTTGGGAATCTTTTGACATGGGGTAAGTTATCCATTGAGAAACAATAAGGCAATCGCTATTTTACACGGGCGAGGCGAGGGGGGCAGCTTTGGCGTCGGCTAAATTCTTGTAGCGTAAGGCTTGAGTAAGTCTGCGCGCCTATGTTATTGGCTGTCGTATATGCAATCAGTTCCGCCGTATGTTGTGGCATTATTATCAATTTTATTGACGCCATGCGTTCTCACTAAAACCTTAGTGCGGAATCGTTCCATTGATTGTCGCGACCTTTGTGACCACGAATTAAATTATAAGTATTGAATCGCAAGCCAATTACAATAAGCCGGAGATAAACATGTCTGACCTCGACACTACGAAAGCAGAATCTCGTATTTTTCCACCGCCAGCCGCTTTTGCCGCAACTGCGACGATTTCTGGAATGGCAGCCTACAACGCGCTCTGTGCCGAAGCCGAGAGAGATTACGAGGGTTTTTGGGGACGACTGGCACGCGAGAATTTGCACTGGCATACACCCTTCACCAAAGTGCTGGACGAGTCCCAGGCACCATTTTATAAATGGTTTGAAGACGGTTTGCTCAACGTGTCGTATAACTGCCTGGACGTCAATCTACAAAACGGCAATGCTGACAAAGTGGCTGTTATCTTCGAGTCTGATGGCGGCGATGTCACCAGAGTCACTTATAAAGAATTACACCAAAAAGTGTGTCAGTTCGCGAATGGTCTCAAGTCTCTGGGTATTACCAAAGGTGACCGTGTAGTGATTTATATGCCGATGTCCGTAGAGGGTGTCGTCGCGATGCAGGCGTGCGCACGTATTGGTGCCACGCACTCGGTCGTGTTTGGCGGTTTCTCTGCCAAATCCTTGCAAGAACGTATTGTCGATGTTGGTGCTGTCGCCGTGATTACTGCCGATGAGCAGGCGCGAGGTGGTAAACACTTGCCTTTGAAATCGATTGTCGACGAAGCTTTAGCATTAGGTGATTGCGAAAAGGTGCGCAATGTCGTGATCTATAAACGCACCGGCGGTAACATTGCTATTGTTCCAGGACGCGATCTCTGGATGCATGAATTAGTCGCTGCTCAATCTGATGTGTGCGAGCCTGAATGGGTGAGTGCAGAACATCCGCTTTTTATTCTTTACACATCAGGCTCAACAGGCAAACCAAAAGGTGTTCAGCATTCATCGGGCGGGTACTTGCTTTGGGCAATATTGACGATGAAGTGGACTTTTGATCTGAAGCCTGATGATGTGTTCTGGTGTACTGCGGATATCGGCTGGGTTACCGGCCATACGTATATTACTTATGGCCCGCTGGCTGCCGGGGCAACTGAAATCGTTTTTGAAGGTATCCCGACGTTCCCGAATGCAGGTCGATTCTGGGACATGATACAAAAACACAAAGCAACGATTTTTTACACAGCACCGACTGCTATCCGTTCCCTGATTAAAGCTGCGGATGGCGATGAAAAAATCCATCCGAAGCAGTATGATTTATCGTCCTTGCGGCTCTTAGGTTCCGTCGGTGAGCCGATTAATCCTGAGGCCTGGATGTGGTATCACAATCATGTCGGCAATCAAAATTGCCCGATCGTCGATACGTTCTGGCAAACAGAGACTGGCGGCCACATGATGACACCATTACCTGGTGCAACGCCACTCGTGCCGGGCTCATGCACCTTGCCTTTGCCAGGTATTATGGCTGCAATCGTTGATGAGACTGGACACGATTTGCCGAACGGGCAGGGCGGTATTCTGGTGGTCAAACGTCCTTGGCCGTCGATGATACGCACGATCTGGGGTGATCCTGAGCGCTTTAAGAAGAGCTATTTCCCTGAAGAGTTTGGCGGGACGATGTATCTGGCCGGCGACGGCGCGATACGTAACAAGGATACCGCTTATTTTACGATTACCGGCCGTATCGATGATGTGCTGAACGTGTCTGGTCATCGCATGGGTACGATGGAAATCGAGTCGGCATTAGTCGCGAATCCGCTGGTTGCAGAAGCGGCGGTAGTTGGTAAGCCAGACGACACAACCGGAGAAGCAATTTGCGCTTTTGTGGTGTTAAAACGCAGTCGCCCAACTGGCGATGAGGCCAGGCAAATCGCTACTGAGCTTCGTAACTGGGTCGCTAAAGAAATCGGGCCGATTGCTAAACCTAAAGAGATACGCTTCGGTGATAACTTACCCAAAACGCGCTCCGGCAAAATTATGCGCCGGTTGTTGCGTGTTTTAGCAAAAGGCGAAGAGATCACACAAGATATCTCCACTTTAGAAAATCCTGCGATTCTCGATCAGTTAAAACAGGCTCAATAAGAATGTACTTAAACTAATTTCATCTAGTTAAGCGCCTCAGATGATTGTGGTGTCAATTGCCGGGGTTCTTATCCGTTAACGATAACAACCCCGCTTTGTTTTACATTCTTATTGTCACTCAAATGTAGTTGTTAAGCGTGGCGGCATCACCATTGGTGTTATTTAGATTTGCAAACAGGATGTTTTTGTTGTAATGTTTGCAATATCTATCATGATTGAGGTGAGTCATGCAAGACACTTACACCGAGCGTCCCAGCGAGGATATTGTCTTAAACGCGTTATACAGTGCGGTCAGCGGAGAATTGCACTGGGCTGATGTATTGCGGACTTTGTCGGCTTATTTTAATGCCTCGTCTGCAATGTTAAAACTATCTGACCGGCGTCAATGTGCCCACAGTTTTTTTGTATCGAGCCAATTATCCGATCCTGTCGCTAAGGCCTATACCGATTACTGGTGGCGATATGATCCTTGGGCAAAAGCAGCGCAAAAAACTCTCAGTTTTCAACAAAGCAAAGTAGCACGTGGTAGTGACTTGTTGGCGGTTCGTGAACTGAAGCAAACTTTGTTTTATAAAGATTTTTTACTGCGCATCCTAGCTGAGCACTTATTGTTAAGTACGATCAGCGATCATGGTTCTGCTGATCGCCTGCAATCGCCGCCGGCAAGCTTTTGCTTTATGCGCGCACCTGATTGTGTCGATTTCTCTGATGCTGATGTAAAAAAACTCAAACAACTTACGCCGCATCTTCACCGTGCCTTTAAATTGCACTGGCAATGGCGTAGTAGCCAGGCGCAATTACTGGTATTTCAGCGTAGTCATAACGGCCTTGATTTTGGTGTGCTATTTTTTGATGCGACGGGCCGTATGCTGAGTTCGAATACAGTAGCGAAAGAGATTATTGCCGACCCTGAATTTGGTCAGTATTTTTTACCTTTGCCGCATGTCATGCAGATTGGCAGTCAGCTCGATCATCTGGTGCATGCAACAACGAGGGGTAAGGGAGGGTCGTTAAACTTATCTGGAAAAACCCAGCGCTTGCTCGCCTTCGCCTTACCTGTCGCGTATCCGGGGCGCGTAGTGGATAAACGTAAAATAGCGAGATGTGCCGTTATGTTGATGCTGGTCGATCCGCGCAAACAACCGGGGGCTGCCATTGATTTTATGGTGCGCAGTTTTAAACTGAGTAAAGCTGAATCGAGAATTTTGCCGCTATTATTTGATAACCATACACCGGCCGAGATGGCGGATATGCTAGGGCTGAAAATTTCGACCATTCGCAGCCAACTTTCCTCTGTGTATGCCAAGACGGGTACAACACGTCAGCAAGAGTTAATTTTGCTACTTGGCGCCGCACCCCCGATACGGCAAGCGGATCCTGTCGTTCCCAACAGATCTGTTCATTAGCTGTTTTGTCGTTGTGATGACGAGCTTATCGGTAATGAAAAAGAGGGAGCCATTTGCATGGATCCCTCTTTGACGATTTGCTGTGAACCTGTTTCACAACCGATTCTATGAGATGGGCCTTATTGTCAGTTGTATGAGTGCATGCCGTATCGGATTGGCTTTATCCCAGGGACGTATCAATTTTGCGCTCACCTGATAAACTCCCGCCATTCCGGTGACGCTTAACTGCTGCTCAGGCCCGCCACCGGCCTGCGTTGGGTATTCTGCTTCCTTGCCTGTATTGACTGACGATTTGTCAACGAGCCGGAGTCCCGCCGGCAGATCGACATCCCAACGGAACCCGGTTGCGCCGCTTGTGCCAAGAGGCAAGGCAATGTCGTCGCCTTCCATTCCCTCGACAGTATGATTCTCACTAGCCATTGCCCATGCGCACATGTTTAGCCACCTTCTGCGATACCACCTGCAACGGGCATCCACGGTTTCCAGCTAGTTAAACCCGGTTGCCAGTGAGAATTAATTACATTGTGATCGGTGCCAATCGCAAAAATATCCAGCTGATCCGGTGCTCTCGATACTGCAAAAACGGATGTGTCGGCGGCGGCGGTACCGCTGGCAACACGCCACCAGCCGTGCCAAGAAGTAAAGCCGGGCTCCCAAGCCGCGGTATAAATACCGTGATCAGTACCCACAGCAAAAATATCGAGTTTATTAGCGCTGCGGGATACGCCGAACACGGAGGTGTTTGGTGCCGCAACGCCACCTTGTATCCGCCACCAGCCGTGCCATGAAGTAAAACCTGGCTCCCATGCGGCAGTATAGATGCCATGATCACTGCCGACACAGAAAATATCGAGCTTATCGGGACTGCGTGATATCGCATAGACCGAACTGTTCGGTGCAGCGACCCCGCCTTGCACACGCCACCAGCCATGCCACGAGGTAAAGCCAGGTTCCCATGCCGCGGTATAAATTCCCATATCGGCGCCAACTGCAAAAATGTCTAACTTGTCTTTGCTGCGCGACACCGCGAAGACGGAGGTGTTAGGTGCGACTTTAAGATCGCCGATTTTCCACCAACCACGCCATGAGGTGTCACCAGGTTGCCATGCGGCTGTATACACATGACCATCGGTGCCGACACAAAATATATCCAAATGATCTGCACTGCGTGACACGGCATGGATCGAGGTGCCTGGTGCGGCAACGCCGCCCTGAATGCGCCACCAGCCGCGCCATGAAGTATCGCCTGGTTGCCACGCCGCGGTATAGGTGCCGTGATCTGTCCCGACACAAAATAAGTCTAACTTGTCCGGACTGCGAGAGACGGCATGCATAAAAGTACCCGGTGCCACGACGCCACCCTGTACCTGCCACCAGCCGCGGAAACTGGTTTCAGCTCCTTCCATCGCCGCGGTATAAGTCCCGCGGTTCGTGCCCGGAGTGAATACATCGAGTTTGTTTAGATTTCGTGAGACACCTGTCACCATGGAAGTAGTCGCAGGCATGATGATCCCATGGCAGCCATAAAATGGTTCGCTGTCGATATTGCATTGACCGTAACCTATCTTAAAGAATCCAGCGCCTGTACCGTCAGGATCTGCAGGTCCGCCGAACCCGGTTCCCCATGAATTACGGCATATCCAGCACTGGTCAACATCGGAATAACCAATCACCATCACGGCATGGCCGCCACGGAACTTGCCGCTGACATGGTGATAAACGCCGCCGCCGTAACTGTCGAAATCTTCATACACAGCGAAGCCGCAAACCATGGGGCCAACGCTGGAAAGATACGCTTTGCGTGAATCACCGGTCCAGGCACTGTAGTCACTAATGCTGTAGGTGCGAAAAGCGCGATCCATCTCGGCGCGGTTATGCGCGGCCCAAAGGCTGTTCGGATCAGCAGGATTGGCAAGTTGTGGCGGATTATCGAATGCCGACATGTAAGGAAACGTCGATTCGGTAGCAATGCCACGAGCCTTGATCTGGCCCAGGGCGGCGTCATTATTCCAGCCGCCGCAATTAGGGCCATGCGAGGATGCAAAATGCTGATCCGCCTCAGATAAATTTAAATTCATCGCGCCGCGCTCAATCGCTGCCATGGCCGCCGTCATGCCTGCCGTAGCAAAAGATACGCAAGAGCCGCAATAAGCCTGATCCGTGACCGGACCGATCACGCCATGGTCACGCCAGTCGAAAGAGGTTGGAGGCGCTCCTGCCGATGGGGCGTTACTGACGGCATTTGCAGTATTTGCAGTGGCCGCAGACGATGCTGCTGTGTTAGCTATATTGGTTGAGAGATTCGCTGAAAAATATCTGGCGAACTGTGCTGGAAAGCGCTGGCGCATCAATGATTCTGCAACCAGTGAGGCCCGTTGTATTTTGCCTGCGTCTGACGGCTCCCAGCCGAGGCCGCGAGGGCGCTCGCCGGCAGGGACTGCGCGTACCCGCCACTGATGTCCGGCTTGCGTGATCGCTTGTTTTAGTAGAGTGGTATCGAGTGCCATTTTCATTACCTTCCAAATTAAATGGTTGAGTTATTGGGGCTAAAGCCAATGGCGCTGGCAAATTGATGCTTTGCTGTACGCTATTGAGCGGGCGTTTTGGCAGGCTGTCTAACTCCACTGTTAATGTCATCGACGAATGACAGGTCAGACCAAAACGACCCACCGATAATGAAAGCCTTGAACAGAAGTTTCATCCTTCAAGTGAAGGAAGAATGGAACTATTTTTCACTTATTTTGTAAGCGACACAGAAAGGAATGCGGGAGCGAACTATGGGGGGGCAGGAGTAATCCCAGGACGGAGTGGGGCTAACTCTGTGAGATGGCAGAACTCATTAAAGAGAATTAGGCGATTACAACGGTTAGCATTATTTTTCTCAAGAATAAACTTTCTCTGCGGAAATTTTTCTAGCTTCAGGTTAAAATTCGGCACGTGTAATGGCATTCAGGCCAACCGGTCGGTTTATGTTGCTTTGCTATCCACATCCTGCTATTTACTGATCTCGTGCACAGAATACAAAGATTTTTTTACGGCTGGTTACAAACAGGCGTTTATATCCGTTTGTACGTACCGTTGGCTATATTAATTCTGGTCGTCGGCGGATTTCGCTACTACCTCCTGATCGATACGGAGGTGAATGACGCTCGACAGCGTTCTGCTGCTGAGATGCGTCAGGTCGCCCATTTTTTGATGCCGACCTTGAAAGAACTCTCCGCAACACAGCAAAGTACCCAAATACATGAACTGATCGGTCATGAAATTCAAACCAGCGATCAAATTAGCGACATCCGCTGGCACTACTTGAGAGGTTCACCAGTTCACATTCATAGCCAGAACCGTCTGATTGAGGCACCGCAATGGTTTGTCGTGCTTCTCCAGCTAACAGAATCTTCTTTTGTCCAGCAATTGGATTCCGCTCAGGGGATTGAGGCAACTCTGGAGATTTATACCTCGCCAGCAACGGCGATAAATACCATCTGGTACAAAGTGCGTACACAGGCAAAAGTCTCTGTCGCGATCATTTTCGCCATTTTCTTTCTATTAAGCCTGATACTTAGAGCTAATGCCAAAACTCTGGCGGAATTAGCCGCAGCGACAGTCCGGTTCAAGCAAGGCGAACATGCCGTCCGCATGAAAGTTGCCGGCAGCGTGGAATCCCGTGCATTGGCAAATACGTTCAATAGCATGACAGAGGAAGTGCAGAAATTATTTCGTTCGCTGCAGCTAAGCCAGCATGAGCTTGCAAGCGAAAAAGAGCGTGTAGAGACGACTCTCGCATCAATCGGTGAGGCAGTGATCAGTACCGATTTGGATGGACGTATTTTAACGATGAATAAGGCGGCAGATCAGCTCACAGGCTGGCAGCGCGACGATGCCGTATCTGTACCGATGCAGGAGGTATTTATTCTTCTGAATCTTGATGCGCAAGAGAAAATGCATGAATTCCTGGTGCAACTGGGTACCGGGGTTGATGCGTTGCAATTCAGTAATCAGACGCTGATTGACCGTAGCGGTTTGTACCATGAGGTTGATTGCACCGCTGCACCGATCAAAAGAGACGACGGAGCCGTTATCGGTTGTGTTCTGGTGTTTCGTGATGTCAGCGAAAAACGCTTGCTGATGCAGCAGATATCCTGGCAGGCCGGTCACGATAAATTGACTGGACTAGAGAACCGCAGTCTGTTTTCCGAACGTCTGAAGCTTGCCATCATGCAGGCTAATGTACGCCAGCACTGGCTCGCGGTGTGTTTGCTGGATATCGATCATTTTCAATTGATTAACGAACAGTATGGGCCGGAGATCGCGGATAAATTACTGCAACAGGTTGCCAGGCGCTTAGAAATTTTTGTCGGTGCCGGTAATTATGTGGCTCATCTGGGTGGCGATGAATTTGTCGTTTTGATGCAGGTTCAAAAAGAGGCGATAGATCTGAATCACCGTCTTACACCCTTACTGGATGAATTATCACGTCCTTATCAATGTGAGCAAAAACAGATCGCCTTGACCAGTAGTGTGGGCGTAGCGACTTATCCGCGTGACGATATCAATCCCGATACTTTATTGCGTTGTGCCGATCAGGCCATGTATCAGGCAAAGCTGAGCGGGCGGAATCAATTTCACCTGTTTGACGCGCAACAAGATCAGCAAGTCCGCACTCATCACAACCAAAGGACCAGGATCCGTAGTGCTTTATTGGATGGTGAGTTCCGTTTGTATTTTCAGCCTAAAGTGAATATGCGCAAAGGGCAGATTATCGGAATGGAAGCGCTGTTGCGCTGGCAGCATCCTGATCAGGGAATTGTCGGGCCCTTACAGTTTCTACCCATGGTCGAGCATACTGATTTAATTATTTCTATTGGTGAATGGGTCTTGCAGCAGGCAATGGCGCAATTGCTGAAATGGTCGGTAGCGCATAAAGACTGGGTAGTCAGCGTGAATATCGCTGCCAGACATTTTCAGTGTGCAGATTTTTTGAGTAGCCTGACCGCGATTCTGGCGCAATATACTGAAGTTTCTCCCTCTTCATTAGAGATTGAGATTCTGGAGTCAGCGGCGATTCAGGACATACAGCACGTACGCGAAGTGATGATCGCATGCCAGCAACTGGGTGTCCGCTTTGCTTTAGATGATTTTGGGACGGGTTATTCGTCATTAGCGTACCTGAAGCGTCTGCCAGCAAATATTCTAAAAATCGATCAGAGTTTTGTGCGGAATATGCTAGGTGACCAGGAGAACCTGGCTCTGATCAGTGCAGTGATTGGTCTAGCTGATGCGTTCAGGCGTGAAGTAATTGCCGAAGGTGTTGAGAGCCCGGAACATGGCGTCGCTTTAATGGAGTTAGGCTGCGACTTTGCCCAGGGTTATGGCATCGCGCGGCCCATGCCCGCAGACGCGGTAGATAGATGGGCAAACTCGTATGAGCCAGCAGTAGCTTGGGCTTTGCAGGGGGAGGGATTGTGATGTCTATGGGCGTCAGCAGCGGACCATGAAACAGCAACTAATAATGCCATTCATCATTCGATGCTGATCATGCAAGTTCTCTGCTTATTGATTGTTTAATAAATCGCCCGCATTCTGAATTGCCGGCCTTTGATATTGCTGCGACTCAGCTTTTCTAAGGCTTTTTCTGCAATATGACGATCTAGTGCAACGTAGGTCATAAATTCGAATACATTGATTTTGCCCACCTGCTCTTTGCGTAAGCCAATGTCAGCAGTCAACGCACCAAGCAAGTCGCCTGGCCGTAGCTTATCTTTTTTTCCGCCCATGATGCAGATACTAACCATCGGTGCTTGCAATGCGCTCCTGGGCGCGTCTGGATTGTTATCGAGTTCGCTGAGTTCGTGCCACCGGACGGCCTCGCCCTGATATTCTTCGATCAGTTTTACCCATTTTTTTTCGCCAGGCGTTGCCAGGCTGAGTGCCAAGCCTTTTTCTCCTGCGCGGCCAGTCCGGCCAATACGGTGGATATGAACTTCGGTATCTTTGGATACGTCTACATTAATGACTGCGCCGAGAGTTTGTATATCCAGGCCGCGTGCAGCAACATCGGTTGCGACCAAGACAGAGCAACTTTGATTGGCAAAACGCACTAATACCTCATCACGATCTCTTTGCTCTAGGTCGCCATGCAGCGCCAGCGCGCTGATTCCTTGCGCCTGCAACTCGTCGGTCAGTTCCTTGCAATGAATTTTGGTATTACAAAAAGCAATGGTGGATGCCGGTTGATAATGGTTGAGTAAACGGGCAACCGCTGCGTTACGTTCTTCTGGCGTCACCAGATAAAATAATTGCTCGATATGGTTATCGTTGTGCTGCGACTCAACTTTTACCTCGGCAGGATCTCGTAAAAACTGCTCACTGGCTTTGCGAATATCGTCCGGATAGGTTGCCGAGAACAACAAAGTCTGACGACGTGGTGAACATGCTGCGACGATGCCATAGATGTCTTCATAAAACCCCATGTCGACCATGCGGTCTGCTTCATCCAGAACTAATGTCTGCACCGTGTTCAGATTAATACTGCCGCGTCCGATGTGATCCAGCAAGCGGCCCGGTGTGCCGACGACGATGTGGGCTCCATGTTCAAGTGAGGCAATTTGCGGTCGCATGGCTGTGCCACCGCACAGGGTTAGTACCTTGACATTCTCAATAGAGCGGGCCAGACGGCGCAGTTCATTGGATACCTGATCCGCCAGTTCGCGGGTAGGGCAGATCACCAGGCCCTGAATTGCGAAATAGGTAGGATTTAATTTCGCCAGAATGCCTAAGCTGAATGCTGCTGTTTTGCCGCTACCAGTTTTGGCCTGAGCGATCAAGTCACGCTGTTCTAAAATAATCGGCAGACTGGCTGCCTGAATGGGCGTCATCTCCTTATAGCCAAGACTATCCAGATTGGAGAGCAGAGCGTCTGACAAGGGCAGGCTGTTAAATGCAGTCTGGTGTGCAGTCTGATGTTCGGTTTGATTTGGCATAGGGCTTGATTGAACTTATATCGGTGGATTTGGCAGCGTCAGCAGCATCGGCAAATTAGCAGAATTGACCGGATACGCGCAGTCTAACATTCATCGCAGGATCATCGACAGGTGGTTCTGCGTGTAAGCTGGCTCAGCGCCAGATAGGTAAACCACTCAGATCCTTATTTTCATCATGTTGCCATGCCGGCAGTCCGCTGTGATCGACAGGGGATAGTGCGTGAAGCAAATCAAGTTGTACCTGCTTTGGCATTTTAGCCTTGCGTTTGCCCAGTTTATTACCGGCTTGTTTCGTATGGTCCAACTCTGCTGCCAGATTATGATGAAATCCCGGCAGTTCTAGTGTTGCAGTATCTTTGGTATCTCTCATCGCATATTCGTGTTTCTCAGGGGTTACACTTTTAGAATGCGAAAATAAAATAGCCATACGCCGAGAACAATCATCGGCATATACAAAAATAAGCTTGGAAAATGTGCGGACGCACGGAAATTGGTTGCGGGGGCAGGATTTGAACCTACGACCTTCGGGTTATGAGCCCGACGAGCTGCCAGACTGCTCCACCCCGCGTCTGAGGGGGCGAATTGTACCTTGGCACGGCGTGCGACACAATCTATTACTGAATTTATTTTATATCAGACTATCTCTGCGTATTTTTGACGCCAGGCAAAGTGCATCGACTTCTTCCAGATTCATTTGTTTTTCATCATAGTCATGTATGCTTAACACAAAAGCTTCATCAAATGCATGCATAATAGCTAGCTTTGATAGCCCGACTTATTTCAACTATTTTCATGTATTTATACGCCCTTGATCAGGAAGTGAATCGGCTGGAGACGGAACTGACGACCCTGACTGGTGCCTCACGCATCGGCCAGCTGGTGCTTCTCGCCTGGTATTTGCGACAGCGGGATAGTAGCCGTGCGTTGTCTCTGGTCAATGAGGTCGATAATCTATTACGTAATAGTCCGCTCATGCCTGATCAGCGCAGAGTTGTCCGCGCCCGCATGGCAATTATTCGCGCCGAAATCGCGTCATTATTTCGTGAGTTTGAGCAGGCAGAAGAGTTACTGCATAACGCGAGGATCGTGTTTCTTGCCATGAGCGATTTGATTGGTGAAGGCGATACTGCCTTGACCGAGTCTTTACTTGCATTGGAGCAGGGGCAAATGGAGCGTGCAAGCGCAGCCGCCCGCCATGCCGTTAATCGCTTTCAGATGAGTGGCGAAGGATTACGTTACCGTCTGGCACATGCTTGGGCAATATATCTGAGTGCCTACTCGGATGCCGACAATGCTAATGATCAGTTGCAAGAGCTGATTGCCCTGTGTCCGGAACCGCGTCATCCTGCTCTTGCCGCATTAATTTCCGCGGCGCAGGGCGAAATGCTGTTTTCTCCGGAATTAACTCGTTCAGCAGTCATGTATTCGCAGGCCAGTGAATTTGCCAAACAGGCAGGTCTGGTGCGGCTGGCAATTATGGCAGCATCCAATGCAGGTGTGTGTTTGCAGAAGCTGGGTGATTTTGACGAGGCTGCCGCCAGTTATGACTGGGCGGTGTCGCGTGCACGGCAAACTGGCTGGCCTGCGCTGATCGGTTTTAGTCTGATGCGCCTCGGCGAGTTATTGCGCCATCTGGGACAGCTCGATCAAAGTCAGATTGTGTTGCAAGAGGCATTGGAAAGTCTGGATGCGAACAAGAGTGGCATTCACAAAGCGATTGCTCAGGCGGAATTAGCCAATACCTTATTGCTGCAAGGCGACGCCGAGGAGGCCGCGCGTTATTTTGCATCAGCAATTCGGTTGTATCGTGAGGCAGGCTCCAGAAATAATCTGGCGGAACATTTAATCTGTTATGCCCGCGCATTATCTACGTCGCATCAGCCAGAACTCGCTCTGGCTGCAATCGCCGAGGCGCAGCAACTGATTATCGAGCCCGCATTTAATGCGCTGGGTGTCGACATTAGCGAAGCGATGGCAGAAATACATGGGCTGCATGTTTTGCCTTATCCGTCTCCGATGACAGCGCCAAACATCATATTGCATTATCTAGAGGAGGCGCTGTGTTTCGGTGCCTCTTTGCAAGGCTGGATGGCTCCCTCGAAATTACTTCTGTCCCTAGCAGAGGCATGGTCTGAGGCGGGGGACGGACAGCGAGCCTTTGATTATGCAAAACAGGCCATTGCGGCAGATCGCCGTGAACGCACCAAGCAAGCAAGTAACTGGGCAACTCTGATGCAGGTGCGTTACGAAACCGAGTGTGCCCGTGCAGAGGCTTTGCATCATCAGCAATTGGCTGCGACCTTGATAGAAACGACACAGACCCTGGATTTGTTGAGCAAAATTGGCCAGGAAATCACCGCGGATTTAAATCTCGATAGCGTTTGTAAAACCCTGCATCGCCATCTCGAAGCCTTACTGGATGCGACAGACTTGTCGATCTGGTTGCTTGCCAGTGACGGCATCGGCCTGAATCTTTATCACAAGGTTGAAAATGGTGAGGTTCAGGCGATTCAGACCTTGGTTCCTGATAAAAATACACGACATGCAGCACGTTGCGTGACAGAAGGACAGGAACTTTTATTTGAGATGGATGGCGTCAGCGAAGGGGATAATGGGACACATGCATCCAAAATCCGCACGGCCTTGTTTGGGCCTCTGGTAGTTGGAGACCGAGTACTAGGCGTTATGTTGATACAGTCGCTTAATCAGTCCGCCTATGCAGAGCGTCAGCGTCTTATATTCCGCAGCCTGTGCGCCTACGGTGCAATTGCTCTGGACAATGCGCACGCTCATCACGATCTGCAAAAAACGCAGATTCAGCTCAAACAAGTGCTAAAAGAATTGGAAGAAGCCAGCCTCACGGATCCGTTAACGGGTTTAAAGAATCGCCGCTTCTTGTCGCAGAATATCGAAGCAGACGTCGCGTTAAGCGTCCGTAGTTATCAGGCATCGTCACAATCCTCATCGCAGTTTCAGCTGCAATCTTCATTAACTTCTGACGAGACACCTGGGCCTAAGGATACGGATTTACTGATGTTTCTGGTCGATCTGGATCATTTTAAGCAAGTCAATGACAAGTACGGTCATGCTGCGGGGGACGCGATTCTGGTGCAGATCCGCCAACGGTTACAGCAAGTATTTCGTGATTCGGATTACCTGATACGCTGGGGTGGCGAAGAGTTTTTGATTGTCGCACGCGGCACTTCCAGAGACCGCGCCGAAGAATTAGCTGAACGGGTCAGGAATATTGTTGCTGAAATTCCTTTTCAACTTGAGGGTGATTTATTTATAGGGCAAACCTGTTCTATCGGATTTGCGTGTTTCCCCTTTGTTAAAGCCTATCCACGAGCGATCGACTGGCAGGACGTCATTGATATTGCCGATATCGCCTTGTATTCGGCCAAGCATTCTGGGAGAAATGGCTGGGTTGGTCTGCATGCAGAAGAGCATGCCTGGCCGGAGCTGCTGCTGCGCACCTTGAAAGCCGATGCGCAAACGGCGATACTAAATAAAGAGTTACGTTTATCCACGAATAAATTACAAGAATCCGTGTTGAGCGCGATGGCGAAGAAGCCCGAAGACTGACGTTGTGCTTGCCTCTGCATGGCAGCAGGTCATCTCGCCGATGTAAAAATAAAATTAAAAGAAAGCATGTATTTCATGGAATACCCTGTCATTGACACCCAAATTTCACCAGATGGTCGCCTTGAAATTTTATCTAAGGCCGAGGTACAAAAACTACTCGATACCAGCCACAGCGGCTTGTATCAACTGTTTCGCCGTTGTTCGTTGGCCGTATTAAACTGCGGCAGCGGTCTGGATGACGGTAAGGAATTGCTGGAGCGTTACCAGAGCTTCGATATCAGCATTGTGCAGCGTGAACGCGGTATCAAGCTTGACGTTAAGGGTGCTCCGGCCAGCGCTTTCGTCGACGGTGTAATGATCAAAGGCATACAGGAACACCTGTTCACCGTGTTGCGCGATATTTTGTTCATTCATGGCGAGATAGAAGACAGTCCGAAGTTTGATCTCGATACTACGGAAGGCATCAGCGACGCTGTTTTCCATATTTTGCGCAACGCCAATGTATTACGTCCACAGACCAACCCGAACATGGTCGTATGCTGGGGCGGACACTCAATCTCCGGTGTCGAATATGACTACACCAAAGAGGTCGGTTACCAGATGGGTTTGCGCGCACTGGATATTTGCACAGGTTGCGGTCCCGGTGCGATGAAAGGCCCGATGAAAGGCGCAACCATCGGTCATGCAAAACAGCGCATACTCGGTGGACGTTATCTGGGAATTACCGAGCCAGGCATCATTGCCGCTGAGGCGCCGAATCCGATTGTCAATGATTTGATTATTTTGCCGGACATCGAAAAACGTCTTGAGGCTTTTGTCCGTGTCGGACATGCTATCGTGGTATTTCCCGGCGGCGCAGGCACTGCTGAGGAGATTTTGTATATCTTAGGTATTTTGTTGCATCCAGAGAATGCGGATTTGCCTTTCCCACTAATTTTTACCGGACCGGAAAGTGCCAAGGACTATTTCCATCAGATTGATCAGTTTATCGGTGATACTCTTGGTGCAGAAGCGCAAGCTAAGTATCAGATCATCGTGAATGATCCTGCGCTGGTCGCGCAGGAAGTGCAGGCGGGAATTAAAAAGGTCAGGGAATTCAGAAAAACAAAAGGCGATGCCTATTACTTCAACTGGCTGTTAAAAATAGATACTGAGTTTCAGAAACCTTTTGATCCGACCCACGAAAATATGGGTAATTTGGAGTTGCATAAAAATCAAAAGAACCACCTGCTTGCAGCAAATTTACGCCGAGCCTTCTCCGGTGTTGTTGCAGGAAATGTAAAAGATCAGGGAATTCGCGCAATCGAAAAGCACGGACACTTCGAAATTCGGGGTGATGTTGCAATAATGGAATCAATGGACGCGTTATTAAGCTCATTTGTTGCGCAAAATCGTATGAAACTTCCCGGTAAAGCGTACACACCGTGTTACCGCGTTATAAAATAAGTGCTGGTGGCAAAAAAGTGCATTGAAGAAACTACGAAGAATTCAATTGCACACATGATCGACTCCCTAACCTTTGAGGATGACAGACATGAGTATCAGTAGCGTACAACAGGAAGTTGACGAGCGAACCAATCTGACTGGTTCCAACAAATTCGAACTTCTCTTGTTCCGTCTCGGTGGTGATGCTACAGGCGACCGTTCGGAATTATTCGGTATTAATGTGTTCAAGGTGCGTGAGATTGTTGCTATGCCTGTTATTACCGCAGTCGCTGGCGCGATGCCGCACAACCTCGGCGTTGTCAATTTGCGAGGGCAAATCATTCCGGTGATTGACCTGCCGTCCGTAGTCGGCTGCAAACCTAAGACTGGCCTGAACATCATGCTCGTCACCGAGTATGCTCGTTCAACTCAGGGTTTTGCGGTGGAATCGGTCGAGGAAATTGTCCGTCTGGACTGGAGCCAGGTATTGTCGGCAGAGTCGAGTGCAGGCGGTGGCATGGTCACCAGCATTGCGCGACTGGATGGCGATGTCGAAGATACCCGTTTAGCGCAGGTACTTGATGTCGAGCAAATCCTGCGTCAGATTGCACCTAAGGATGGTAAGGATGTGGACCCTGAAACGATAGGATCAAAAATCATTATCAAACCGGGTACCGCGATTCTTGCCGCTGACGATTCCGCTGTCGCTCGCGGTTTGGTCGAGCAGGCGCTGAATGCGATGGGTCTGCAATTCATCATGACTAAAACGGGCAAAGAAGCCTGGGAACGATTGCAGGCAATTTCAGCCGCAGCGCAGGCAGAGGGCAAGACCGTGTATGACAAGATCGCCATGGTGTTGACCGATCTGGAAATGCCGGAAATGGATGGATTTACTCTCACCCGTAATATCAAGCAGGATGACAGATTTAAATCCTTGCCGGTAGTCATTCACTCATCTCTATCCGGATCAACCAACGAAGATCACGTCCGCAGTGTCGGTGCGGATGCGTATGTGGCAAAATTCGTGGCAGAAGAACTGGCGGCGACGATACGTGAAGTCTTACGCTGAAACAATGACCTGTCAGCATAGAGAGTCCGGATGCCGGTGAGCGTTACGGCTCCCTGGCATATAAAATATTAAGGGCGCTGGCAGCGCCCTTAATATTTAGAACTAAGCTAATCTATTTCGTAAATTATTCGTCTATTTTATAGATAAGCAATATTTAGGTTACTAGCGATCTGCGGGGGGCTGTGCCGGAACCCGTTGCCAGCCCGAGGGGCAGCTTTTTATTGCGGGGTAAAATCCGTCCGGATTATGGCAATAGTACCAGTCGCCGTTGCCTTGCTGCGGTACGCTGGGACTGACATAGGTCGTTGTGCCAGACGACGAGCTTGTGACCGCCGGAGCTGAGTAGCTTTGCTCAATGTAAACAGTCTGGGGCATGGTCGTTACTACCGGTGCGACAACAACTTCTGGATAATAGCGGTAAGTAGTCGGATAATAGTAAGGGCTGCCATAGTAATAGCTACTTCTGACGATGGGAAATGGATTGACATAAAGTCCCACACCCCAGCGCGGACCATGATAAAAGTGGGGGTGATCTGCCCAGGCGATGTTGCTGCTTGTTGCAGCAAGTAGTGCCAGCGAGCAAAGCACGGATTTTGTCCAATTCATCATTAACCTCTTCAGTAATATATCGCTATAAGCATAGCAAGTTTAGGACGAAATGCATCGTCGTGCAGAACGAATTACAGCTTGTTACCAAATGAGCCATCAATAAACAAACTTGTTACTTCAGGCTACACAGTGGCCGGTAACGCAGTATGAATACCACGAACGATTTGTAGCCTTTATAGGCTCAATGTGTTTAACACCGTGTATAAGCGACAAACAGGATAGAGAGCGAAGTCAGGCCCTTCTCCCACCAACAGACTAAGGAACCAGCATGACCTATGAAGAATATTTAGATGAAGTTACCACCTTAATGACCGAGATGTATGATCTTAGCGACCAGGCAGCGATAAAGTATGTGATGCGCGCTCAGGCCGCAGACTATTTTAGCTTGCACGATGACCACCCGGAGATGCGTACTCAGGAGCGTGCAGTGCAGGACGCGAAAATAGTCTTCGAACAAAGGAATAAGTCACGTCCGGAAATTTATCGTAAATAGTATGAAGACTGTTCTGGATCTCGCTACCTGGAACCGGCGCGAGCACTTTGCTTATTTTTCGCAATTTGAAGAACCTTTTCACGGTATCGTCGCCCATGTGGATTGCACTTGGGCACGGCAATATTGCAAAGAGCAGAAGTTATCATTCTTCCTGTTTTATTTGTACCAGATAGTAAAAGTTGTCAATCAAACCGATGCCTTGCGATACCGGATCGAAGACGGGAATGTCGTCGATTACGCTAGGATCAATGCATCTGCAACGATACAGCGCGATGATCATAGCTTCGCTTTTTGTGATTTTCCGTTTGAGCCCACGTTTTCAGCATTTGTTTCGGGTGCCGAGGTGGCAATGACCCGTGCCCGGCAAACTAGCGGCTTAGGTTTTAATGCAGAAATGGCCCGCAATGACGTCATCCATTTTTCCGCAATTCCCTGGATCAGTTTTACTGGGCTTACACACGCCAGGCAGTTTAAGGAAAAAGACAGTGTGCCCAAAATATCAGTCGGAAAATATCTTGAACAAGACGGTAAACTTATGATGCCAGTCGCTGTTTTTGCTAATCATGCTTTAGTTGATGCATACCATGTTCATTTGTTTTTGCAAAAACTCGAATCTTTGATGGAGCAGCCGCCAGAATACTGAATGTGGCCGAATCTAGCCAATTCTTGCCCGTCCTGGCCACTAGCATCGCCGCTGACATCGACTATTGATGGGGCTGCGATGGAAATACACTCTGAGTTCGCTCTCACTTTGGTCAATCACAGTACGCTGTGTTGCCTTACTTCTTTTGGGTACTCTTGTTATGTCATTTTCTTCACTTGGTTTATCTGCCGCACTGGTCAATGCAGCGCAGGAGCGCGCTTATCGCGAGCCCACGCCTGTTCAGACAACCGCGATTCCTGCCATTTTAGCGGGACGCGATGTGCTTGCGTCGGCTCAGACAGGATCTGGCAAGACCGCAGCTTTTTGCCTGCCTTTGTTGCAAACCTTGGTACACAAGCCACGTGGTGAGACCAGAGCCGTCCAGACATTGATTTTGGTGCCTACCCGCGAACTGGCAACCCAGGTCGGTGAGACTTTGCGCATCTTGGCGCAACATCTGCCACAGCCCGTCAAACTCGCAGTACTGTTCGGCGGTATATCGATTAATCCGCAGATGATGCATTTACGCGGAGGTGCCGATATCGTGATTGCCACGCCAGGGCGTTTGCTTGATCTGGTGTCGCATAATGCGCTGCAACTTTCTGCGGTGCGCACGCTGGTCTTGGATGAAGCTGATCGTCTACTCGAATTAGGCTTCGCGGACGAGTTGAGTCAGGTAGTGAAATTATTGCCTATACAAAGGCAAAATTTGTTTTTCTCTGCGACTTTTTCTCCACAGGTTACGCTGCTGGCAACGAGTATGCTGCACGATCCTGTTCAGATTGAGATCGCAACTACAGCGGATACTGCGCCCGACATTCAGCAGCGCGCAATTGTGGTTGATGCCAAACAGCGTACACAGTTATTGCGGCACCTGATTACCAGCGAAAAATGGCCGCGTGTGCTGGTCTTTGTCGCGACCAAATATGCGGCTGATCTGATTTCGACCAAACTGCGTCGTGCTGACATCAATGCCGAAGCCTTTCATGGCGAGCAAAGTCAGGGTAAGCGTAGCCAGGTGCTCAGCGATTTCAAAGCATCCCGGCTCAAGGTGGTGATTGCGACCGACGTAGCGGCGCGCGGTATCGATGTCAGTCAGCTTCCGGTGGTGGTGACTATGATTTGCCGCGCTCCAGTGAGGATTACACACACCGTATCGGACGTACCGGCAGGGCAGGAGAGTCGGGCCTTGCAATCAGTTTTGTCTGCGCCGACAGTGCGAATGAAGCGCATTTTCGCTTGATAGAGCAACGACATAAAATCAAAGTAGCACGCGAACATATTCCTGGTTTTGAGCCCACACTTGATGGCGCTGCATCTAATCTGGAAGCATCTGATGCCACTGCCGTTGCTGCTGCCAGTGATCCGAATGGAGGTATCAAGGGAAAACGTCCGAGCAAGAAAGATAAGTTGCGCGCTCTCGCCGCTAAATCTGAGTAATTCACCCTCGGAAAAGCATTTCAACAGGGATCTTCTAAAAACTCTTTTCATCCATATTTTCTGGAGCCGCTTACACCGGCTACTCCTGCCTTTTCTCTATGGCTCTGTGTCGAGAGGATTTGTTTTTGCGTCAGTGTCCTATTGATGTGATCTTCAATTTAGATTTTTTTTAGAAGTCCCCAATATGCTTTCCGCAATACTGGTGCGGCTTGCAGACTGATTTCGGCCTGTAAGTCGCACCAGCATTGCGGAATCAGTTTAGGGAGGTCTTGGATAATCCCGTTTGAACGCATTAGGTCGTCGTAGCTACCTCATTGCAGTTATATCGTGGTAATTCTGACTTCAATCAGAACCGTCATTGCTGCAGTGAACGGATAACCCGGCATGGATTACCCGCTGCAACGACATCAGGCGGTACATCCTGAGTAACGACGCTGCCAGCGCCGATAACTGAGCGTGCGCCGATACTGACTCCCGGCATGATGACGCTATTGCCGCCTATCCAGCAATCGTCTCCCAGATGAATCGAGGCGACTAATTGCAATCCAGCGGCACGTTCCGCGGCATTAACGGGGTGTGTGGTGGTATACAAATGCACCGCAGGCCCGAGCAATACGCGGGCGCCGATATGAATCGCGGCGGCGTCCAGCATGACACAATGATGATTCGCAAAAAAATCCTCGCCGAGGAAGATATTTTTCCCGTAATCACAATAAAAATCCGGTTCGATAAAGGCTGACGACACTACTCCAAATAACTGTTGAAACAAGGGTTGTCGCTGCTTCATTTGTTGCACCGGAATGGCATTGATTTGTCTGCAAAGCTGTTTCGCCTGTTTACGCGCCGATAGATGCGATGGTAGTCGCGGGTTGAATGGTTCTAAGATCTTTGTCATCACAGCACGCGGTAGGCCAGTCTATCCATCCTGGTCCGGCTCAGACGGCCGAGCAGACGCTTGACGGCGGGAGGGTAATCCACCGTTTTTTCTATCTCACTGTAATGAGCGATCGCCTTGGTATGTTGAAAAATACTGCGCAATTCGTCTTGTCTTTGCGCGGCTAATTCTTGCCCTGGGTCTCTTATCAATAAGGCATTTTCCAGATCGAGCCGGAAGGCGCGGGGATTCAGGTTGTTCCCCGTTACCAGCATGACGTCTTGGTCAATCCACAATCCCTTCAGATGATACGTATTGTCACCGTCTTTCCATAAATGCAGATGTAATTGTTGGCCTAACTCGGCTTGATGTGACTTGGCAAAACGTCGTAAATTGGTTTCGTACAAATAGGGAAGTGCACCTATTACTTTAAAGCTTTGCTCTGGCGGGATATAAAAATCGTTCGCCGTTTTATCCCCGACGATGATGTCGATGTTGACGCCGCGTTTTAGCGCACGGTTGATCTCACGGGTTACGGCGAGAGGGAAATTGAAGTAGGGCGTACAAATCGTGATCTGTTCCCGGCTAGCTGCCAGCAACTGACAGATGACCCGGTTTAAAGGATTATTTTTTCCGACTCCGACCAGCGGCGTTACCGTCAATTGCGGTAGTGCGGATGTGCTTGAGGGCGCGTAAGGTACGAAGTAGCGGGAGCGCTTCAGTTGCTCCCTGAATTCGTGAATTTCGCGCCGGATGCTGCGGGTTAAGGGGATCTGCGGCGTATCTAACTTATGTACCGCCGCTGCGGCCAGAATATGCTCGCGTATGAACTGCACCATGCTATCGGCGAGAATTTTATTCTGGATTAGCAGATAGCGGTCATGGCGGTATTTATCCTGTTTATGCAGATACACATTATTCAAACTCGCGCCGCTATAGATCACGACATCGTCAATCACAAAACCCTTGAGATGCAGGACGCCGAACAGCTCGCGCGTTTGCACCGGAACGCCGTAGATCGGGACGTCGGTGGAGTGAAGCAAGGCTTGATCCTGATACCAGCCCGCATTGCCTGCTTGTTTATTCGCTGGTCTTGCCTCGCCGATTAAGCCGCGTTGCGCTCTGTGCCAATCAACCAGCACGCGGATATCCAGCGCCGGACGCAGGGCTTTTGCTGCATGCAATGCTGCCAGAATTTCTGCACCGGCTTCATCATGCTGGAGATAAAGACTACACAGATAAATGCGATGTCTGGCTCCTGCAATCTGCTGAAGAAGTTCCGCTCTATACGCCGCCGCGCTATGCAAGGTAGTGACCGAACTTGCTCTCAATGGTATCAGCGGTAATTGATCCAGCGATTCACGTGAATTGAACAAGGCCATGTAAAGTTAAACGCAAAATAGGGAAGGCATCATGGTAACACCGGAGTTTGTCAGAATGATTTCAACTTCTTGCTAATTTGCCACATCCATGGAAAATCCCGGATAATCTTGGATTATGATTTAGCCTATCGTAATTTTCATTCTAATGACAAGGTAAAGCACATGAAGTGTAGTCTGAATAAAGCGGGTATCGCACTCGCCCTGCTAGCCGCCTCTCTATCAAGCGTAATAAGTAGCAGCGCTCATGCACAGTTCCGCAATGCACTACCTAACGCTACCAATGCGACCAACTCGACCAACACCACCGATGGCCCGGTCATTGTGCCTGACGCACCGGAGCAGGTAACGGCATTGATCAAGCACGACAGCCAG
The DNA here is from genome assembly GCF_049340165.1 of Undibacterium sp. Xuan67W. NCBI lineage: Bacteria > Pseudomonadati > Pseudomonadota > Betaproteobacteria > Burkholderiales > Oxalobacteraceae > Undibacterium > Undibacterium sp. Xuan67W. The sequence goes on along the minus strand of NZ_JBMPPN010000017.1, from coordinate 44,286 downwards.
ATTGGCAGTGGTGCTGAAGCGGTGTACGGTTCGCTGGTTGAGGTCCATTACACTGGCTGGCTGTATAAGCCGAAATCTCCCAGCTTGCGCGGCAGCAAATTTGACAGCTCACGTGACGCCGGACAAGTATTTCCTTTTCAGCTGGGCGCGCGCCAGGTCATCAAGGGCTGGGACATGGGCGTTATGGGAATGAAAGTCGGCGGTAAACGTACCCTGATCATCCCCAGTTATCTAGGCTACAGCACAACGGGCTCTGGCTCTATTCCGCCGAATGCGGCATTGATTTTTGATATTGAGTTATTGAGCGTGAAGTAATCAGGACGGTCTGAGGCTAACAACATCGGGCATAAAATACAGAGTAGTGGACTGATATTCGTTGATTCGTTACGATCCGCAGGCTGGATGCGGCTTTCAGAGGCATTTCGTGCCAGCAGGCGCATCTGGCCTGCGGATTCTATGTTGTGGGCTGATAAAAGCCCTTTCACGGATATTTTATGGAGCTACATGCTCTTCTAGTCCTGGCTTTTCTATGTATCTCTATATTTTTGTGTTTCTGTGTTGAGAGGCCAAGGTTTTTTACGTCAGTTCTATCGATGCGATTTTTCAATTTGGAGGTTTTTAGACGTTCTCTTTTATTGATAATCCACGGATTCAGTTTTTTCGCATTTAAAAGAAGAAACCTGAACCGGAAATAAAAATGAAGGCGCAGGCACTTTTTGCAAAATTAACTGTCAAAGCGCTGGCCTCAAAAAACAATGTTGTTCAAAAAAAGCAAGCAGGCTAACCGTCCCGTAGTGGCAGACCATATCCTGCCCCTGAATTTATTCATCGTATTGAAAGTGTTTATGTCAGCTTTGCGCCCCTTGTTGAAAGCTATTTGCTTTGCCTTCCCGCTGTTCTTCGGCATGCTGCCAGTCTCTGCTTTTGCCGACAGACTCAAAGTTCAAGAGGTGGATAAGGCCGATGCCGATGCGGCCAAACCCAGTTTTCGCGAAAATTACACCAAGTACGAATATCGCATCCCGATGCGCGATGGCGTGAAGTTGTTCACGGTCGTTTATGTTCCTAAAGACGCCAGCAAATCGTATCCCTTTCTGATGAATCGCACGCCGTATAGCGCGGGTGTGCACGATCAGGGGGAATTGCATTACGGTGTTGATTTTCACCCGACCTCATTAGGGCCATCTAAAGACTTCGAGACGAGCGGTTATATTTTTGTGAATCAGGATGTGCGCGGGCGTTATATGTCAGAGGGGAAGTGGCAAGAGATGACGCCGCATCAAAAAGCAGCACGCGCAGCGGGTGAGGGTGTTGAGAGCCAGGATATGCATGACACGGTCGAGTGGCTGCTAAAAAATATCCCGGGCAATAATGGCAAGGTCGGCATCTGGGGCATCTCTTATCCGGGTTTCTATACGTCGGCCAGTGTGATTGATTCACATCCTGCCATCAAGGCTGCATCGCCGCAGGCACCTGTAACGGATTTGTTTATGGGCGATGATTCGTACCATGGTGGTGCCTTTATGCTGGCAGCGAATTTTGGCTTCTACGCGAGTTTTACGAATGAACAAAATCCGACAAATCTGCCCAAGCGCTGGGAGCAATTCGAGTATGGAACTGAAAATGGCTATGACTACTTTTTATCGCATTTGACTTTAAAAAATATCACGAGTCAGCTCAGCGACAAACAGCGCGAATTGTTAATGCCAACGATCTTGCATACGACCTATGATGATTTTTGGAAGCCACTGAATATCGCTCCTCACCTCAAAAATATTCATGCAGCTATTTTGACAGTAGGCGGCTGGTATGACGCCGAAGATCCGCAAGGACCACTGACGACTTATCGCAGCATCAAGAAAAATAATAAAGACATTTTTAACGGCATCGTTATGGGCCCCTGGGCGCATGGTGGTTGGGGGCGCGCCGATGGCAAAAGTCTGGGCAACGTGAATTTTGATGTCAAAACAGGGGATTACTATCGTAAGAATATTGTCTTCCCTTTCTTTGAACAACATCTGAAAGGCGTCTCCGGTAAAACGATTCCAGAAGCGCAGGTATTTGAAACCGGTACCAACGTCTGGCGCAGCTATACAAGCTGGCCGCCACAACAGGCACAGGCACGCATGCTGTATCTTGGCGCAAACGGCCGCTTATCCTGGACTCAGCCGAAGGTGGATGGTGGCGATGTAGCTTCCCAATTTGACGAATATGTCAGTGATCCAAAAAAACCGGTTCCTTTCGTCGGCTACACGACCATTGGCGTGCCACAAGAGTATCCGGTCGCTGACCAGCGTTTTGCCTCGACGCGTCCCGATGTGCTGGTATATAAAACCGAACCGCTTGAAGAAGATGTCACGGTGCTTGGTGAGATTTCACCCCGACTCTTTGTCTCAACCACGGGTACGGATGCGGACTGGGTAGTGAAGCTGATTGATGTTTATCCGAATGAGTATCCATCGGCTGCAGCGCCAAGGAACCGTGCTAATGACGTGCCGCCACCATCCGTGACCATGGCGGGTTATCAGCAACTGGTGCGTGGTGAGCCGATGCGTGGCAAATTCCGCCAAAGTTTTGAGAAGCCGGTGCCCTTTGTCCCAGGACAAGTTGAGAGCCTGAACTACACAATGCCGGATATCAATCATACCTTCCGTCGCGGACACCGCATCATGGTGCAGATACAAAGCTCCTGGTTTCCTTTGGTCGATTTAAACCCACAAAAATTTATGGAAATTCCAGAAGCAAAACCTGAAGATTTTCAAAAGGCGACACAGCGGGTATATCATGCACCCGGACAGTTTTCCGGGATCGCCGTGCAGGTGTTACCGGGAACGAAGTAGTAACGAGATTGTGCTATAGCAGAGATCCTATTTTAAAAAATCAGAGAGACCCATACTGTGAAAAAAATCATGCACCACAATGCTCAATTCCTGACGCTGCAACTACGTCGTAGTGTGTTAGCCGTGTCCTTGTGCGTATCCGCGATGTCCGGTGCGCATGCTCAGACTGCTGCGACCAATAGCTTGGTATTGGAAGCGCAGACCATGGATAAAAAGATGGATCCTTGCACTAATTTTTTTGAGTATTCGAACGGTACCTGGCTGGCGAATAATGCGATCCCTTCAGACCGCGCGCGTTATACCGCGTATGACGAAGTAACCGAACGCAATCTGCTAGCGTTGAAGGCACTAGCAGAAACAGCGGCATCTGCAAATCTCGATAGCAAGGTAAAAAATCCAGTGACGCAACTGGTCGGTGCTTATTATCAGAGCGGCATGGACGAAGCACGGATCGAAGCCGAAGGTGCAAAACCTCTGGCCGCCGAACTAGCGCAGATTGATGCCATTTCAGACCGTACTCAATTACTGGCGGTCATCGCCAAGCACCATCAGATCGGTGTCGGATCACTGTTTAATTTTTATGTCGATCAGGATGCCAAAAACACTAAACGCTATATCCCGCAAATTGTTCAGGGTGGTCTGGGTTTGCCAGATCGTGATTATTATTTAAAGACAGATGCCAAAACGCTGGAGATACGCAAACAGTATCAGAAGCATGTAGAGCATACGTTCACGTTGCTTGGCGATAGCGCCGAGGTCGCGAAACAAAACGCCGCTGCGGTTTTGGCACTCGAAACGCGACTCGCAAAAGCCTCAATGACCAAAGTCGCTCTGCGCGACCCGCAAGCGTCTTACCATTTGCTGACCTTATCTGGCCTAGCCAAAATTGATGCCAGCACTCAATGGACCAACTATTTCAAAGACATCGGTCTCACCGAGCCAGCTGAATTCAATGTCGGTCAACCCAAGTTCATCGCCGAAGCAGGCCAGATGTTAAATGCGCTGCCACTACCGCAATGGAAAACCTATCTGCGCTGGCAACTGGTGAACGCCCGCTCTAAAGACTTGTCCTCCTCATTTGTGAACGCAAATTTTGATTTCTATGGCCGTACGCTGGCAGGAACCAAAGAGTTGCAACCGCGCTGGAAACGTGTCCTGAGCACTTTGGATGCGAATGTCGGCGAAGCCTTAGGCGAGTTATACGTGGCACAGTTCTTCGGCCCCGAAGCGAAGGCAGGCGTGCTGGAAATGGTCGAGAACATCAAGCTGGCAATGCGTGACAGTATCAGCAAGCTTGAATGGATGTCGCCAGAGACCAAGAAGCAGGCTTACCGCAAGCTCGATACGATCGTCGTCAAAATTGGTTACCCCGATCAGTGGCGCGATTACAGCCAGTTGAAAGTCGACGCTACGTCTTACGCAGGCAATAACATGCGAGCTGCCGAGTTTGAATTTAAACGCAATCTCGCTAAATTAGGTAAGCCGATTGACCGCAATGAGTGGGGCATGACACCGCAAACGGTGAACGCGTATTACAACCCAACCATGAATGAAATGGTTTTTCCGGCAGGCATCTTGCAACCGCCTCTCTACCATGTCAAAGCAGATCTGGCAGCGAATTACGGCAATACCGGTGCGACGATCGGGCATGAGCTGACCCATGCGTTTGATGATGAAGGCCGTCAATACGATGCAGATGGTAATTTAAAAAGCTGGTGGACCAAGGCTGATGAAAAGGCTTTTCTGAAGCGTGTCGTCGGCATTGAAAAACAATTCGATGAATTTAATCCTATCGACAAACTGCATATCAACGGCAAGCTCACCGCCGGTGAAAATATTGCCGATCTGGGCGGCGATAAGATCGCGTTGCAAGCATTACGCAATGCGCTGAAAGTCAAACCGCAGGCAGCAGAAATTGATGGCCTGACACCGGAACAACGCTATTTTGTCGCGAATGCCCAAAGTTTCCGCGGCAAGATGCGCGATCAGAGCTTACGTTTACAAATCGCGACCAACCCTCACTCGCCGGAAAAATACCGCGTAATCGGACCGATTGCCAATATGCCCGAATTCGCCGACGCTTTTTCCTGCAGCGCGAGTAAGTCACCATTACGTCCAGAAGCCAAACGCGTAACGATCTGGTAATTGATTTTTATAGGTAAAACACTGATACGCCAGTTCCTTTGAGCGGACTGGCGTAGGCTGTTGAGTTGGAGATTGGTCTATCGAAGTTGAGTGGTGATTAAGCGTTTAAGTGTTTGGTGATCGCAATTTAGTGTTACGTAGACCAAACCACCCAACAATCACATCTTTTCCATCTCTTCAGGATCCAGTGCAATCACATGTGTTTGCGGTAATCCTTTTTCATCGTGCCATTCGCGTACAACACATGCCTGACCGTATTCATCTACGTCGACGATTTTAAAAAAATTGCCGATCATTGATTCAAACAAGATGCGCTCATCGGCTGGAAAGTTGTTAATAAAATCCTGGCTCAGACTGACGATGCGTACGATGTCGCCGATTGCAATGGCTTGGTTTTTGCAATCATGCAGGTTGGGATTGCTCATGAGAATTCCTGTTAGTTATTTTTATTGCGACAGCAATTCTGATGTGTTTAGCGCGTCAGAATCTGTGTATTTAAATGCTGATCCGCAAGCAGCATGCGCCTTGTGGCACGAAAATGGCCTGAGAGGCGCATATTGCTTGCGGATTATAATCCGGACTTCTAATAATTCCCGATTCGACGCTTTGTGATGTGGCGAGTGCGGGTCAAGGATTTATTAGAAGTCGCGATATGAGCTGCGGTATAACGGATACTTAAAGATAGGGTACTAAGCTTCCGCAATACGCTTAGCAATATGTGCCAGAGCCTCTTCTACCTGATCGATCAGAATCAGGCATAAGTCGCCTTCGCCCAGACGTGCCATTGCCGTATCAATCGCTAAAAATTCACCATTAATTTCGTCGATGATTTTGGTGCGGTTGGCGTTTGCTAAACCTGCGCGCAGCAAGGCGACGACTTCGCCATCGGCACGACCGCGCTGGCATTGATCCTGATACAGCACCACGTCGTCAAATGCATCGCCGAGGATTTCTGTCTGTTGACGGATGTCCTGATCCCGACGGTCGCCGGCGCCGCTGATCACTACTGAGCGACGTTTAGCAGGCATGCTTTCTACCGCGCGAACCAAGGCCAAAATCGCATCAGGATTATGGCCGTAATCGGCAATCAGCGTCGCACCACGATAATTGAATAAATTGAAGCGGCCAGGTGCATTATCGCTTTCATTCGCAAAAGTTTGTAGTCCTGCGTGAATCGCGTCCCAAGCAATGTTCACTCCCCAGGCTGCAGCGACTGAAGCCATGACGTTTTCAACCTGAAAGCCGATGCTGCCATTGCGCGTAATCGGAATATTGGCGAGCGGGATTTCGTGACGTTTTTTACCTTCGACTGCAACTATATTAGTGCCTTCCACATAGACCACACGGTGACCTTGGGCGCGATGTGTTGCGACAATGGGGTGCTGCCCATCGGCTGCGAAGAAGGTGACTGAGCCATGACAGTTATTGACCATGCCTGCCACGATAGGGTCCGCTGCGTTCAATACGGCAACGCCATTATCGGCAACGTTTTGTACGATGACGCGTTTCAGAACTGCCAGATCTTCTACGGTGGTGATGTAATTCAATCCAAGGTGGTCACCTGAGCCAATATTGGTAATCACAGCGACCTGACAGCGGTCGAATGCCAGACCTTCGCGCAAGACACCGCCGCGTGCAGTCTCAAACACTGCTGCGTCAACGTCAGGATGCAGAAGAACATTGCGGGCACTGCGAGGGCCGCTGCAATCACCGCTGTCGATACGGCGGCCTTCAATATACACGCCGTCGGTATTGGTCATGCCAGTACGTAATCCGCTGGCAGTCAGCAGATGTGCGATCAGGCGCACGGTCGTAGTTTTGCCATTGGTGCCGGTGACGGCAACGATAGGAATGCGGCCGTCATTGCCATCTTCAAACATTGACGACACAATAGCTTCGCCGACCGCGCGGCCTTTGCCGAAAGATGGCGAGAGATGCATGCGCAGTCCCGGCGCAGCGTTGACCTCAACGATGCCACCGTTCTGGTCTTCAATCGGTTTGAGCACGCTGTCGCAAACCAGATCAACACCACAAATATCCAGGCCGACCATTTGTGCAGCAACTACCGCGCGGGCAGCGACTTCCGGATGCACATCATCTGTGACGTCGGTAGCAGCGCCGCCAGTGGAGAGGTTTGCGTTATTACGCAAAATGACTCGCTGACCTTTGGCCGGGATGGAATCAGCGACGAGGTCCTGTTTTGCCAGACTCGCCAGAGCGATGTCATCAAAACGGATTTTTGTCAGCGAGGTTGCATGACCTGTGCCGCGACGCGGATCTTTGTTGACCTGTTCTACGAGTTCGCGCACGGAGTGCACACCGTCGCCGACCACTTGTGGCGGATCGCGGCGAGCAGCGGCGATGAGTTTGTTACCGACGACCAGCAGGCGGAAATCATTGCCGGGTAAATAGCGCTCAACCAGAATATCGTCCCGGAATTCTGCCGCAGCGTGATAGCCAGCTTCCAGCTGTTCACGTGTGGTGACATTGACGGTGACACCTTTACCTTGATTGCCATCTTTTGGTTTGACTACGACAGGCAAGCCAATTTCGCAGGCGACTTTCCATGCGTCATCAATATCGAGAACGGTACGGCCAAGCGGTACGGGCACGCCCGCAGCGTCTAGCAGTTTTTTGGTCAGTTCTTTGTCTTGTGCAATGGCTTCGGCGATTGCGCTGGTGCCGTCCATTTCGGCGGCTTGAATCTTGCGCTGACGACTGCCCCAGCCAAACATGACCAAGCTGCCTTCGGTGAGTCGACGATAAGGGATGTTCCGGTCTACGGCCGCTTGCACGATGGAGCCGGTAGAAGGTCCGAGCCTGACGTCTTCATCAAGTTCCCTGAGTTGAAACAGCGCAGCAGCGAGATCAAATGCCGTGTCACTGATGGCGCTCTGAACTAAATTCTCTGCCAGTTCGAGAGCCAGACGACCGACGACTTCTTCTGAATATTCCACCACCACCTGGAACGTGCCTGCTTCCAAGGTCTGCGTGGTGCGGCTGAACGTGACCGGACAGCCCGCTTGTGCTTGTAAACCAAGTGCCGCTAATTCCAGCACATGCGCCATAGGAATAGGTTCCTTATGACCAGTTGGTTGCAGGGGGCTTATTTCCGGGAAGCGGGCACGCAAGCGTACTTCGAATCCATTCATGTCGCCTACTGAGAGCTCTGCATTGCTACAACTGACTATCGCTTCAACAGCGGTGTGATGGCTCCAGAGATTGGGGCCGCGTAGCGCTCGTATGCGTGATACTTCCATAAACCTTCATCCTATCTTGATGGCTTTGCCAATGGTTTGTTTGCCAGGCAATCAATTTTGTCCGCTATCTCTACGCAGTATTTGCGTTAGTTGATATCGCCGGATTGACTACCTTTATTTCTTGTCTGAGTTCGTCTGAATCTCGTTTATATCTTGCCCGTCGCTTCTTCCGTGTTTGTTCGATTTCTGCGCGGTGCTAGATTTTTTTACGGTAATTTTCTATATTAATTTCTGCATTAATACGGAGATTTCTTTGGGCTTGAATCAAATGTTCTCAAACCAGCAACGATAAAATCAGGAGAAATATCTAATGCCCAAGCGGCAGCAACTGCGGCCATGATGACTTCTGGCTGTGCTGCTTTACTTGGTTTTAATGTCGACAAAGCGAGTATTGCAGTTTCTTCTGCGCCGGTTGCAAGAATAATTTGCCCGTCACGTAAGAATACAGCCCGCTCATTACTGGCACGATGCTGAACAATCGCGTCCAGCTCTGGATTGAGTCCGTAAAAAATCACTTTGCCATCGCAGAGTTCGGCCAGTTCAACTACTTGCGGCTGTGCTGCGTTCAGGACAGCGACGCCGTCAGGCAACACGACATCGACCTGTGTGCGCATGACTTTAAACATCTGATCTGCGGCATCGATATAGAATTCACCGAGATCCGCATGTCCGTCCATGTCGGTCACAACCGCAACCTGACATTTGTCGTAGGCCAGGCCTTCGCTCAGTATCATGTTGGCGTTTGTTTCAAATACAGCAGCTTCGACAGAACGGTTCAACAACAGGCGCTGACTCGCCTCCCATTGCGTGCAATCGGTTTTGACAACTTGGCGCTGATCTAGGAACAGGCCTTGATTGCAGGCGACACCGGTATGCTTGCCAGTCACATGAATCAGACTGGCGATCAGGCGCGCGATCAGGCTGGTACCTTGTGTTTTTGAACCAGCGACACCGATGACCGGGATGCGGCCGCTTTCTTCTTCTGCAAACAGGTGCGCAATAATGGCCGTACCGACAGGGCGTGGTTTGCCTTCAGCAGGTTTAAGATGTGCCAGCAAACCGGGGCTGGCATTAACTTCAATGATGGCGCCACGTTGCACTTCCAGCGGCCGGGAAATATCCTCGGCAACCAGATCAATACCGGCAATATCCAAACCGACAACGCGGGCAGCTAAGGCCGCCGCTTCAGCGATGGAGGGATGTACATCGTCTGTGACGTCGAAGGCGACATTGCCGTTAGGCTGTATCAAGACTTTTTGTCCGGCTAAGGGGATGGAATATGCGGTAAAGCCCTGACGTTCCAGTTCCAGAATAATTTCGGCCCCTTTTTCTGGTGCCAGAGCATTCAGCGGAGAGTCTTCGTTCGTGCCGCGACGTGGATCAGTGTTGATCTGGTCATCGACCAGTTTAATAATATTGGAACTGCCGTCACCGGTTACCCATAAGGCTTCGCCTTTCGCAGCAGCAACCAGGCGTTTTCCGACGACTAATAAGCGATGTTCGTTACCGGTAATGAAGCGCTCAACAATCACGCTCTTGCTATCGCCCTTGCGCGCTGCCAGGTGGTAGGCGGCATGCACATCTGCTTCTGTCATCAGGTTCAGCGAGACTCCACGGCCATGATTGCCATCGTAGGGTTTCACTACTACCGGCACGCCAATGTCTTCGGCTGCTTCCCAGGCTTCTTCGGCACTTTTGACCAGACTGCCCTCAGGCACCGGTACCCCACAGGATTGTAGTAAGGATTTCGTTAAATCTTTGTCGCTGGCGATGCTCTCGGCAATCGCGCTGGTGCGGTCAGTTTCTGCGGTCCAGATACGGCGCTGTGCGGCACCATAACCTAGCTGTACCAGATTACCCTCAGTTAAACGGATAGATGGTATTTTGCGATCGGTCGCTGCATCAACAATATGTGCGGTTGATGGACCCAGGCAGAGCGAATCAACCATGTCGCGCAGTTCGCCCAGCTTCGCTTCCAGATCGAAAGGCGTATCTTCAATCGCCGCCATTAACAAGTCACGGGCAACTGCAAGAGACGCTTTGCCTACTTGTTCTTGCCGAGTGCGGAACGCCATTTTATACACGCCAGTCTCAGACGTAGAGCGTGTCTGGCCGAAGCCGGTACGCATACCTGAGAGATTTTGCAATTCAAGAACGACGTGCTCCAGAATGTGTCCGGCCCAAGTACCTTCTTTCAGACGTTCCAGAAAGCCACCACGTTTGGCCTCACTGCAACGATGCTCCACCAACCCTGGCAACCAGGCAGTCAGTCGTTCATACAGACCGGGGAGGGTATTCGAGGGGAAATCTTCTAGCGTTCCTATATCTAGCCAAGCTTCGATCACAGGGCGATAAGTCCAGATATTAGGTCCGCGTAAATGGGTCACACGGAGAAATTCGATGTCTTTCTTCTTCGTTGTCATGTATTTAATTTCTTGATAGCAGAACGTTTTTTCCGTTCTTAAATCTCTCAGAGGCTTGCACTTGCGACTGAAACTTATATTGAATGAATCCAGAACATGACATCTTAGCTGGCTTTGCTTACTTCTCCAGCGAACTTGTCGCTACGGCTACTCACATGGGTAATTAATATCAGTAATTAATTAGTAATGAATATTAGCAATATATCAGCAGCCATTTTAGTGAATCTGCATTTTAACGTTGAATAACGCTGAATCAATGCGTATCGATTCAATATAAGGTCGTTCGGTGCAAGCTCCTAAGTGAGTTTTTTCGGGGTGGATCAGGTTTGTTATAGACCAATTTCGCCATTACAGAGAACGCTTGCTGGTATACTTGTGCCAATTTTCCGCACTAATGTGTCAATTTTTGCATCTTCTTGGTCAGGTTTTTGTCCAAAATTTTCGTTTCGATAGAATACCGTAAATTAATGCTCTGGTGATATGTTGAATGAGCTAGTCTCATCGTGAAAAGCATCTAATTTCTTTTATTGATGCGCTATTGATGAATTTTCTGCATCCGGTTTCAACACAGCTTGGTAATAACATGAGTATTCTGTTCTTCGAAAGCATGAACTAGATACAGAATTATGTGGATATCGCATCACTCTTTAAACCAAGATTATCGATGATGATCTGAACGATTTATTTTTTTATACCCATTTCTTGCCATAAATCCGAGCCAGTCAAACGATGACAACACAACAATTAAGTGCTGATCCGCAAGTCGAACATTCACTTGCTTTATTACCGAGCCACTGGCGCTCAGAGATCCGGCAGCAACTTTCCACAGATGAGAACGTTTTAAGTGCCGTTGAGGTTGACCTTGACGCACGATTGCATTTTGTGAAAGGACTCTTGGTCGTTACCAGTCAGCGTCTGTTGGCACGCGCTCCTGGTGAAACGACATGGCAGGCCTGGCCTTACAAGAAAGGATTGAAACTTCAGCATCATGATCACGCTGGCGTCGGTCATTTAGAATTATTCAACGATAGCGGACGTCTGGCGAGCTGGTGCTTCACTCTCGGACAAAATCTGCTGATGATCCGTTTGATGGATCAGTTTAAAGAGCAGCTACACAGTCACGTCACCGGCATGCCGGTAGAAAAAGCCGAGCAAAATATTTGCCCGACCTGCAAAGCGCCGCTGGAACCGGATCAGGACGAGTGTCCGATCTGCACTAAAGTGATTTACACACCGCCATCGACCTGGACTTTATTCCGCCTGTGGCGTTTTGCGCATCCGTACCGCTGGCAATTGCTGGCTGGCTTCAGTCTCATGTTGCTTGGTACCGGCGCTCATATGATTCCGCGTTATCTGACCAAACCGCTGACGGATGAGGTGCTGATTCCATATCAAAACGGGCAGCATGTTGATCCACATCTGGTGAGCCTGTACATCGGCGGTTTATTGGGCTCTGCCGTGCTCGCCTGGCTATTGAGCTGGGGGAAAACCTATATTCTTGCGCTGGTTTCTGAGCGTATCGGTGCCGATCTTCGCACCACCACTTATCAGCATTTACTGAAATTATCTCTGGAATATTTTGGTGGAAAACGTACCGGCGATCTGATGTCGCGTATCGGTAGTGAAAGTGACCGGATTTGCGTGTATCTGTCCTTGCATTTACTCGACTTTGCAACAGACGTTTTGATGTTCGTGATGACGGTAGTCGCCTTATTGCAAATCAATACCAAGCTCGCTTTGGTGACTCTTTTGCCATTACCAATTATTGCGTGGATGATTCATCTGGTGCGCGACAAGTTACGTACCGGCTTTGAAAAAATCGACCGTGTCTGGGGCGAGGTCACGAATGTGCTTGCTGATACGATCCCCGGCATCCGTGTAGTCAAAGCCTTTGCACAGGAAAAACGCGAAGCTGTGCGTTTCCGTGAGGCGAACAAACACAATCTGGCTGTCAACGACAAGTTGAATAAAGTCTGGTCCCTGTTTTCTCCGACTGTTTCTTTCTTAACTGATCTCGGTATTCTAGTGGTCTGGGCATTTGGTATCTGGCAGGTTTCGCATAACGAGATTACGGTCGGTGCGCTGGTTGCAGCCGTGGCGTTTATCAGTAATTTTTATGGACGTATTGACTCCATGAGCCGTATCGTCTCCGTCACGCAAAAATCGGCGTCTGCGGCCAAACGTATTTTCGATATTCTCGATCACGTATCTAGCGTGCCCGATCCGCAGCACCCCGTCAAAGTGAACGAAGTCAAAGGTCAGATTGACTTACGTGAAGTTGGCTTCCGTTATGGCAACCGTGCTGTCAATCGCGGTATTAATTTATCCATCAAGCCGGGTGAAATGATTGGCCTGGTAGGGCATAGCGGATCAGGTAAGAGCACTTTGGTAAACCTGATCTGCCGTTTTTACGATGTCTCGGAGGGAGCGATCCTGCTTGATGGCGTAGATATCCGTTCGTTTGCGGTATCCGATTATCGTCAGAACATTGGTTTGGTATTGCAAGAGCCTTTCTTGTTCTTTGGCACGATTGCCGACAATATCGCGTATGGCAAGCCAGATGCGACACGTGAGGACATTGTCGCCGCAGCGCGTGCCGCTCATGCGCATGAATTTATTCTGCGTTTGCCGCAAGGGTATGACTCAATGGTGGGCGAGCGCGGGCAAGGACTTTCTGGCGGTGAGCGTCAGCGTATCTCGATTGCACGTGCCTTGTTGATTGATCCGCGTATTTTGATTATGGATGAGGCAACATCCTCAGTCGACTCAGAGACAGAAAAAGAGATTCAGAAGGCACTCGATAACCTGGTGAAAGGTCGCACTACGATTGCGATTGCGCATCGCCTGTCGACATTGCATAAAGCTGACAGGCTCGTCGTACTTGACCGGGGTGTGGTGGTCGAGGTGGGTAGTCACGATGATCTGATGGCAAGCGAAGGGGCTTATTTCCGTCTGTATCAGGCACAAGCACGTAATGCAAATCTCGGTGGAGGAGAATAAGATGAGCGATCAATTTCAACTCAGCCGTAACAGCTTCGGCCATCTTGTATTAATTACTGCCAGCGGTGAGATGCATGATCATGTCAGTCCCGTGCGTGCTTTTCCTATCCAGACGCCGGATGAAGGTATCTCCATGGTCTTGCAAGATGGACAGGAAGTTGCCTGGATTGCGAAACTCAATGAGTTGCCGCAGTCCGTGCGCGTATTGGTGAATGAGGAGCTGGAGGGGCGTGAGTTTATGCCAGAGATTCAGCACATACTTAGCGTCACCAGCTACGCCACGCCTTGTACTTGGAATGTTAAAACTGACCGTGGCGACACAGCGTTTGTGCTGAAGGGTGAAGAGGATATTCGCCGGATAGGCAGAACCTCTTTACTGATTGCCGATAATCACGGCATTCACTTCTTAGTTAGGGATATGTTTGAAATAGACAAACACAGCAGAAAGATACTGGATCGTTTTTTGTAAATTGATCAGCAACTAATTCAATAACCTCAATGAGAATTTTATTCCCATTGAGGCTAAATTATTTATAGAGTATTAAATTTAATATCTGCAATGTGCATTTATGTGTTTCTACTTGCTTGTATATGCGCGCTCGATAGCGCCCTTTACCCGAAAGTTAATTTGATCGCAATCCCGTAGTTGCCTCTGTTCGCCAGCAATCGAGGTGTTTATAGGTGAGTGAGTCTGGTGACGAGGTAATGTATTGAGTTGCTAAAATACCCTTAGCGGAGTATAAAAACAAAAAAACCCATCTTGACGTAATTCATCGCAGATCTTTAGGAATCTCATTGTGACTCAAGAACATCCGACAACATTAGACGCAGAATCGCAACGCCTGGAGCGATGGTTTTTATTGTTGGGTGAGCTGTCCGATTGCCTCTGGCATGCACAGGATGTGCAATCTATGTTACGAGGGTTTTGCCAGTTATTGGTCGACAAAGCGTCCTATGTTTCAGCCGATGTCGTCGTGAATTTTAATGGCGTGAATGAACAATTCTCTGCTTCTCTGGCTCAAATTTCCAGCAGCCATCCATCTCTTGCATCGTCATCTCCCGTTAATGAATTGACGATTGCTTTGCAATACGCAGAGCGTTCATTGGGAGAGTTGCGGGTTCGCTCGCCTCATGACCTGACGATTGGAAGCGAGGCTTTTACTATTTTGCTCAGGCTGGCAGAAGAGCTCTCGACTGCGCTTGCCGATTTTACCCATACACAAGATCATCGTAGCCTGCAGGAGAGCGTCGATATTTTCGCGCTTGCAGTGGAGCAGAGCCCATTTGGCGTTGTCATTACCGGCACGACGGGCTTGCTGGAATATTGCAATGCGAGTTTTACCTTGATGTCCGGCTACACACAGCAGGAATTGATGCATCTTCCTGTGCTCTGGGAGAATAGCATCGTAGACGGCGCTGTCAATCCGGATACATTGCTTGCACTGAAAATCGGCGATCACTGGCAGGGTGAAATTTTATGCCGACATAAAAACGGTCAATCCTATTGGGAGCGTCAGATCGTCTCACCTCTGCATGACGCCGAAGGACAAATGACGCATCTGATCGCGGTGAAACAAGATATTAGCGATTATCGGTTTCAACTTGACAACGTAGAGCAAGCCTTATTACTCCGTGAGCAGGCGCTGGTGTCGAGCAGCAACGGTATCATGATCACTCCATCGTGTATGTGAACCCCGCTTTCGAACGGATTACCGGATATTACTCGGCGGAGGTTGTCGGTCTTGAAGGACGTTTCCTGGTGCGTGATGATCTGGCTCAGCCTGATCTGGAAGAAATCCGTACCGCACTAAGAGAAAAACGTGCAGGCAAAGCCTTGCTGCGTAATTATCGTAAAGACGGCTCCTTGTTCTGGAATGAATTGCACATCGCGCCTGTGCATGATGCAAGTGGTGCTGCGACGACGCATTTTGTCAGCGTGATCAATGATGTCAGCGACCGCGTGACTTACCAGAATGAACTTGAGTATCAGGCGACCCATGACAGTCTGACCGGTCTGGCGAATCGTAATTTACTGAACGACCGTATTCAGCATGCAATTGCCTGGGCGAACCGGGAGAATCAGTTAATTGCTGTCATGTTGCTGGATCTTGATCACTTTAAATTGATTAATGATGCTTCGGGGCATGGATCTGGCGATGCGATGTTAAAAGAGGTGGCAAAGCGGCTGATGCAATGCGTACGTGATACCGATACTGTTGCGCGCCTTGGCGGCGACGAGTTCGTCTTGATTTTGACCGATTTACGGGAACCGGGTGATGTCGATATCATCGCAGAAAAAGTGCTTACAGCTTTGTCTAAGCCCTTTGATGTGATTGGTCAGGATGTGGTGGTGACCGCGAGCATCGGGATTTCCTTTTATCCCAAAGATGGTGATCACGGTGAGATTTTGTTGCGTTACGCCGATATCGCGATGTACCGGGTTAAAGAGCATGGCCGTAACAGCGTCAGACAATTTGTGCCGGAAATGGGTGTGACGGCGATTAGTCGCCTGAATATGGAAGCTGCATTACGGCGAGGTCTGGAACGTAAGGAATTTGTATTGCATTACCAGCCCAAGATATCGTTGCCCGATCAAAAAATCATCGGTGCCGAAGCACTGGTGCGCTGGCAGCATCCGCAGATTGGGATGATTCATCCGGTTGAGTTTATTCCGCTGGCAGAACAGTCAGGATTGATTTTGCCTTTAGGTGAATGGGTACTGGCTGAGGCCTGCCGGCAGCAAGTGTTATGGGCAAAGCAAGGGCTGGCAGATTTAAAAATTGCGATCAATATGTCTTCACGCCAGTTCAGGCAGGAGGATCTGGCTGACAGAGTGGCCGCGATATTTACCGCAACCGGAGCTGATCCTCAATTGCTGATACTGGAGCTGACCGAGAGCATGGTGATGCAGGATGTTGAGAGTACCTTACTGACTTTGCGTGCGCTGAAAAATCTTGGCGTTGCCATTTCGCTGGACGATTTCGGTACCGGTTATTCGAGCCTGTCTTATTTGCGCCGCTTCCCTATCGATGAACTCAAAATCGATAAATCTTTTATTAACGATATCCACGCCAATCCAGATGATGCGGCGATTGCCAGTGCAATTATCGCCATGGCCGTCAGCCTCGGATTGCGTGTTGTGGCGGAAGGCGTAGAGAAAGAGGAACAGGCAAGCATGCTGACCAAGATGGGATGCCATCAGGTACAAGGTTATTACTTCGGACGCCCGGTGGATGTTGCCAGTTTTGCCAAACGCTGCCGCGAGCAGCAGCGCCAGAGCAGTTCTGCATCATGAGCAAGCTGAACTGGCAAGCATGTTCAGCGGCTGAACTGGCGGCATTGCTACAGCAATCGACCATGGAAAAATCGAGTGCGGTAGGCAAAACGACGGTCTATCAGGTAACCCACGAGGGCAGTGAGAAATTGATTTTATCTCTGCTCGATGGGCATGCTTTGGTGATTGAGGTAAGTCACACGAAGCACCTTAGACGCAGACGCATTGATCAAACCGAGAAGTGAAATGGTGATCTAATCTGGCGCGAATCAGTCAAAGTCGTGGGTATAAAATTTACTCACTTCTTCCTTCCCATTGCGCATCAAGCGGATAATTTTTTCAAAGCGAAAACCGATTTTTTCCAACAAGTGTGATGAGCGCGCGTTGTCGGGTGCAGTAATTGCAACCAGACGCTGGATTCCTAATGTCTCGTTGGCATATCGCATCACAGCACTGGCCGCTTCTCTGGCCAAACCTTGTCCGGCAAAAGCAGGCAGAAACGCATAGCCGATATCGACATTTTCCAGACCATCTCGTTTGATTAAACCGCAGATGCCGATTGGCCGGGTTTCTGTGCGTAACTCAACAAGATATAAACTAAAACCCCGTTGCGCCTGCATCGCCATCGGGCCTTGCTGAATTGATTCTTTCGCCGCGTCAATCGTTCGTATACCCTTGTCGCCGATATTTCTGATGTAAGACGCGTCATTGATGAGCTCCAGATAAAATTCAGCGTCGTCGCTGCTGATCGTACGCAACTTCAGGCGAGCTGTCTCAAGAATATCCATAGTTTTCTTTTGTCTTGAACGTAAAGATGAATTCTTTTTGATTGTAGCAATCAATTGGATTCGGCATCATCTGATATTGACCTTACTCCATTCCGAAAGATGTTTATGAACGCCTATATTTGCGACGCAATCCGCACTCCGATCGGACGATATGCCGGGATCTTCAAAGATGTGCGTCCCGATGATTTAGGCGCAATTCCTTTACGTGCGCTGATGCAACGACAGCCACAGGTCGACTGGTCTAGGTTGGACGAAGTGATTTTTGGTTGTGCAAATCAGGCGGGTGAGGACAACCGGAATATCGCCAGGATGTCTGCCTTATTGGCCGGCTTGCCGATCACAGCCGGTGCCGCGACCATCAATCGCCTTTGTGGCTCGGGTATGGATGCGGTAGGCAGCGCCGCACGGGCAATCAAGGCGGGTGAAATTACGCTGGCAATTGCGGGAGGCGTGGAGTCCATGACGCGTGCACCGATGGTGATGGGGAAAGCAGATTCCGCTTTCTCACGCCATGCCGCAATTTTTGACACCACAATCGGCTGGCGCTTTATCAATCCTCAGATGCGCTCTTTGTACGGAGTTGATGCCATGCCAGAGACCGCTGAAAACGTGGCCACCGAGTATCAGATCAGCCGCGCTGATCAGGATGCGTTTGCACTGGCAAGTCAGCATAAAGCCATGCAGGCGCAGACGAACGGTGTGCTGGCAGAAGAAATTATTCCGGTGAGCCTGGCGCAAAAAAAAGGCGATCCCCTTGTGCTGACCCAGGATGAGCATCCGCGTGCAACGACGTTAGAATCGTTGAGTAAGTTAAAAGGCGTGGTCAGACCTGATGGCAGTGTGACTGCCGGTAACGCGTCCGGGATCAACGACGGCGCCTGTGCTTTGTTGCTGGCATCGGAGAGTGCTTTGCAACAGCACAGTTTGATACCCAAAGCCCGTATTCTTGGCATGGCAACTGCCGGTGTTGCGCCGCGCATCATGGGCATCGGCCCGGTACCCGCAGTGCAAAAGGTATTGGCGCTGACGGGTCTCAGTTTGTCGCAAATGGACTGGATAGAATTGAATGAGGCATTTGCGGCGCAAGGCCTGGCCGTGTTGCGTCAGTTGGGCTTGCAGGACAATGATGCCCGTGTAAATCCGAACGGCGGCGCGATTGCTCTGGGGCATCCGCTGGGGATGAGTGGCGCGCGGCTTGTCACGACGGCGACGTACCAGTTACAGCGTTCTGGCGGCAGATACGCCTTATGTACCATGTGTATTGGTGTCGGACAAGGTATTGCCATTGTGATTGAGCGTGTATAGTTCAGTTCAGCTTAGCTGAGATGAGATGAGATGATATGACTAGGCGCACATCAATCTAAGTAAAGCCAGCTAAATCAGAGATGGTCTGAAATACCTTTCTTGTGATCTGTTTTATCGTGCCCTAAAACGTCTGTTTTTTGCACGGATAGCGCTGTTTGATCCGCCCGGTAGTGAAAAAATCATTGCCGTGTGCTGACGAAATATTCCTCCCGGCGTGGTATGAAAATGAAATTCTTCATTTTCAATGCCGCCTTATTTTCATCGTTATTATTAACAGACACGACTGTTTATTGTGCCTTAGCTGATCATCTGTCATGATGTATTCGTCAGGAGTGTTTGCCTCCACTAACGCATTAAGGAATCCAAGACGAACTCGTTGAAGAGCAGATTAATCTTTGTGATCGGTGTGCTGGTTACTGTGTGTACGATACTGTTGACCATCGGTAGCTACGTCAAAATGAAGGCACAGATCGAGAATGATCTGAACAATGAAATCCGTGGCGTTGCATCTGGCTATAACGCAGTCTTGAGTAACTGGATACAAACCAATCTGGCGATGGTTGATAGTCTGGCTCAGGGGCTTGGGACGGCGCTGATTTGCAGGCGAGCCTCACCATGATGCGGGCGGGTGGTAGCTTTCTGAGTGTGTATCAGGGCAAGCCCGACAAGGAATTCACAAATATCCCGGCTGACCCGCCGCCAGCAGGCTTCGATCCTACGGTGCCCCCCCTGGTATAAAGGTGCGCTCGACGCAAAAAAACCAATCGTCACTTCACCGTATATGGGGGGCGCACCGCTGGGTCTAATGATTACCTTTGCAGCACCGGTTAAAGGTGGCGAGGGCGGTGTTGTCGGTGCCGATGTGTTCCTGACTAAAATTGTCGAACAGATTCTGACGATCAAACTTGCGGGTGGTGGCTACGCCTTTTTGCCGGACAAGAGCGGTCAGGTATTGGCACATGCCGATCAGGCCAAGGTCATGTAGCCGGCCAAAGATATTTCTGCCGATCTGGCGCTGGATAATCTGTCGACTCTGAGTAAACAAAAAGATCCGGTCGTCACGCAGATCGGTGGTCGTAAAACGCCGAATCCTGTAAAAAAAGTGATGAACAAGTCCGCTAAGGCGATTAGCTACGACGACGAATAAGAGAACTAAAAGGTCAAAAGACCAAACGACCAAACGATCAAACGACCAACAGGACTAGATAGTTCGTTCAACAGCGGTTTTGCAACCCGGGCGGAAAATTTTCCTCCCGGATTTTTTATTGCAGACGCCAGCGCATCTCCGTATCCATCTCGATGTTTATTGTCGCTCGTCTGCACTTGCATGTGCTTGCATATGCAGTTCTTCAACAAGTATTTTTACGCGGCTTCTGTCAGGATATTCGCACTTGTCCGGCTCTATTGGGCGACGGGGCACAACAAGGTAAAATGCTCGCAATTAAACAGAGATGAAGTCAAATTTATGAAACTCGCAACCCTGAAAGATGGTTCCCGTGACGGTCAGCTGGTGATCGTTTCCCGCGATTTAAAAACCGCGATGATGGCAGATGGCATGGCACCGACTTTGCAGCGCGCACTCGATGACTGGAACTTTATCGGGCCGCAATTGCAGGAAGCGTATGAGCGACTGAATGCGGGCCGGGCGACGACTACGTTTGACTTCGACCCCGCCAACTGCATGGCTCCCTTGCCACGTGCTTTTCAATGGGCGGATGGCTCGTCCTATGTGAATCACGTTGAGCTGGTGCGCAAGGCACGTAATGCTGAGATGCCTGAAAGCTTCTGGCATGATCCGCTGATGTATCAGGGCGGCAGCGATGATTTTATCGGTCCGAGAGACGATATCGAATTGGGCTCAGAAGACTGGGGTATCGACTTTGAGAGCGAAATCGCGGTGATCACTGGCGACGTACCTATGGGTGTCAAGGTGCAACATGCCGCGGAGCATATCCGTCTGGTGATGCTGGTGAACGATGTCTCGCTGCGCAATCTGATTCCGGCGGAGCTGGCGAAAGGATTTGGTTTTTTTCAATCGAAACCGGCATCGAGTTTTTCACCCGTTGCAGTGACGCCGGATGAACTCGGCGACGCCTGGAAAGACGGCAAAGTCCATCTGCCATTGCGTTCAAGCTGGAACGGCAATCTGGTCGGCCAGCCCAATGCAGGCGTGGATATGGTGTTTTCGTTCCCGCAACTGATTACGCACTTATGCAAAACCCGTAACGCCCGCGCTGGCACGATCATTGGCTCAGGGACTGTATCGAATAAAGATGCAGCGAAGGGCTATAGCTGCATCGCTGAGCAGCGTGCGCTGGAAATGATTGCGCATGGGGAGGCGACCACCTCTTTTATGAAATTCGGTGACAGCATCAAAATTGAGATGTTGGACAAAAACGGAAAATCGATTTTTGGTGCGATTGATCAGAGCGTAGTTGAGGTCGCCAGATAATCTGCATTGATTTGCATTAATCCGTGTCATCGTCATTGACCGAGACCTTGCTTCAACAGTGGCGCCGCTGGTCTGAGACCTGAGAACAAGAGCAGGCTTAGTTCACTTGCTTAAAAAGCCATAAGGGGAGATATACTCCCCTTATTTTTTTATGAAACATGCTATATCCGCACTGTTTTATTAGGCGTGTAAAATATACTCTGCCCTAGTATGTCAATTATCTGGCAAAACTCTATTGACGCCCAAGCTGGAAGAAAACGTTTCTGGCACCTGCCGGACCTGCCGCAACACCTAGATAAATAGGCCCCATAAAGCTATTGAAGCCAGCAAACAAGCTCGCGCTTTTTCGCAAGGATGACAGCGATATATCGTTTTTGGTATTCCAGACATTGCCTGCTTCGAGCGAAGTCCCAAGGAACAGGCTTTGCCCCGCCAGATCAAACTTCACTGCGCGCAGCAGATACGTCGCGCTGCCGTATAGCATGTAATTACCGGAAAACTGGTCTGGCTGATATGCCGACAATTGCTGAAAACCACCTAGGGTAGAGCCTATGCCCCGGATCTCGGTATCGTGCTGAAACAAACCGGAGCCATTGAATTTCAGGTTGATACTGTGATTGCCAATACTCTGTGCCCAAGTACTGTTGAATGAAAATTCCTGGAAATTGGTGCGGGTTTTATCGGCGCCGATAAACAGGTTGCTGCCTAATTTGTAGCCATAGCGCGGAAAAGTCGGATCACTGAGCTGATCAATCACGAATGAGGATTTGATGCCGACTTGCTGCAAGTCCGCGCTCGGCAGAGGTGCCGAAACAAAATCGCCCGCCGCATTCACCAGTAACAGGCTGCCCAGTTTTGGCCCGACGCGATAATGATTTAGTCCCAGACCGATTCTGACTTCACCCAGCATACTTTGTTCACCCAAGGGGAGCGCGAGATCTATGCCTGCCTGCTCGCTGCGGAAATTATATTCAGCGATGCGGGTATCGCCGTTGTAAAAATTCCGGGTATTTTGACCCAGCTCCAGATATGGCGCGACGAACATGCCTTCGCGTTCGAACAGAGGCTGGCGCAGCTCGGTGCGTAAGCGGATGACGTTACCGAACTCAACATCGTTACGCCACTCCAGACCGCTGTCGGTCAGCCAAGGGCGGCGGTGGCCGACTTGTAGGCGGAAGCCGCCTGCACCCTCAAAGCCGCTGGATAAGGCCAGGCCGAAACGTAAAAAATGCGGGCCCCAATTACGGCCCTTGGCATTGATGCGTACACCGTATTCCCCGTCGCGCTGGATCAGCTCATGATTGATGCTGTCGTATTCGCGGGAGATATTCATCAGAGCGAGTTTGCGGTTAATTTCTTCGGCGTCGTACTTGCTGCCTTTTTGGATCGAAATCTGACGGCGGATATCACTCTCAGGAATCGATCCATTGGTTTCAATGTCGATAAAGCTGATATCAATGCTTGGCAGTTGCGGACGCAGGCGTGCTTGCTGTCTGGCGACATACAGATGTGGTTGCAGGCTCAGCGCGGAGAGTTTTTCCTGGATGCCTTGCGCGGCAACCTGGCCGATGACGGATGCTTCCGACGCCCGTCCAAAATCCATAAAACTGATGCTGCCGAGATCGGGTTCGATCAAAATATCATTGGGACGCAATGACGCTTTTTGCGCTTCGACGTTTTGTTCGGTCAGGATATTCACCATTTGCTGACTGACATTAAACAGGGACTGGAGTTTGTCGCGCGGTAGCAGAGGCGTCCCGATATTCACGGCAATCACGATGTCGGCACCCATGCTGCGGGCAATGTCGACGGGGAGATTGCGCACCAGGCCGCCGTCGGTCAGCAGGCGGCCATTGACTTCGATCGGGGCAAATACACCAGGCGCGGCCATACTTGCGCGGATCGCGGTGTGCAAAGGCCCCTGGTCGAATACAACCATTTTGCCACTCTCCAGATCAGTCGCAACCGCCCGGAAAGGAATCGGTAAGCGATCGAATTTGATATCGGGCTGGATGTGGATCGTCCAGTTTTGCAGCAACTCCAGAAATTGCGTCGCCTGCACGGCACCAGTCGGCAAGCGCACACCGCTGGCGCTTAGTCCCAACGTCGCACCGAGCGGGTATTGGGTGTCTTCTTCCCGGATCGCCTGAGGTAAGACTCGGCGCTCGACCCGGTCCAGTGCGACGTCATTGAGCTTCAGCGCTTCGAGTTTTTGCTCAATTTCTGTAGCGGACAGTCCGGCTGCATATAAGCCGCCAACGACCGCTCCCATGCTGGTACCGGCGATACAGTCGATGGGCACGTTCAAGGCTTCCAGAGTTTTTAATACGCCGACATGCGCAAAGCCGCGCGCACCACCACCGGACAGGGCAAGGCAGATTTTTGGGGCTTTGGCATCGGCCTTGTACAAAGTAAGCCGCTCAGCCTGAGCGCTGCTACCTAGCAGGGCACATAAGGTGATGCCCAACGCAAGTAAAGGGCGTAAATGAAAATAGATAGGACGCATAAAAATAAGGAGAGCGATCTTAAATAAGGCAGAATTCTGGAAGTGGTCGTTATAGCACAATAAGAGCATCCGGCCATGTCATCCATGACGTGGATATGTTAACCGTTACCTCGTATTCATTACAATTTCTAAAGCCGATCCGCAAGCTGGATGAGCCTTTCAGGCCAATATGCCTTGGAAAGCCGCATTCAGCCTGCGGTTTTTATTTTTGGCGGCGCCTAAAAACTCCACATTGATAAATCGCACCGATAGGACTGAAGCAAAATCCAAGACCTCTCACCACAGAGGCACGCAGGCACGGAGAAAGGTCAGTAATAAGCTGTAATGCCGTTCAGTAAAATCCCAAACCTAAAGTTGTTATCCCTGTACAAGCAGGGGTCCGGCGTCTTTTGGCAATGACCTCACTCAATTCCGGCACTCGCTGGAATGAGGAAACAAAGGGCGTGGTTTAACTGAACGGCGTTTCCGGTATCGCAGGGTTTTCAGGCACAAACGACGCATTCATACCGAACTGCTGTGATTAGAATGTATACTGACGCCAGTTAGCAAGTTTGTAAAAATCAAAGCATCAAGATTGACTGACCCAATTGCCAGGATTTTTGCCAGATTGCGCAAAAACGAATCCGAACCCCTAAGGCTACTCCATGAACCTACATCAACTGCGCTTTGTTCGCGAAGCTGTGCGGCAAAATTTTAATCTGACCGAAGCCGCCAAAGCGCTGTTTACCTCTCAACCAGGCGTATCCAAGGCCATTATTGAGCTGGAAGAGGAATTGGGTGTAGATATCTTTACTCGTCATGGCAAGCGTATCCGCGGCCTGACCGAGCCGGGACGCGCCGTGCTTAAGTCCGTTGAGCTGATCATGCAAGAGATTGACGGACTTAAGCGCATTGGCAAAGAATATGCTGCGCAGGATACCGGCAGCTTCACCATTGCAACCACTCATACGCAGGCACGCTATGCCTTGCCAAAGGTGGTGCAGGCGTTTATGCAAAAGTATCCCAAAGTCCGGCTCTCGCTATTGCAAGGCAATCCTAAGCAAATCGCCGAGATGGTCATGCGCGATCAGGCCGATCTGGCAATCGCGACCGAGGCAATTGCCGGTATTGATGGCTTGATTTCCCTGCCGTGCTATCAGTGGGAGCATGTGGTGGTGGTGCCGCCAGATCACCCTCTGCTGAAGAGCAAGAGCGTGACTCTGGAAGAGATTGCGCATTACCCGCTGATTACGTACGACAGCGCATTTGCCGGGCGAACCAAGATCGACCATGCGTTTGAGATTCGTAATTTAAAACCCGATGTGTTGCTCGAAGCGATTGATGCTGACGTGATCAAGACCTATGTGGAATTAGGAATGGGTGTCGGCATTATTGCCGGCATGGCGTTTGATGCCGAGCGCGATAAAGAGCTGCGTTCGATTCCGGTTGGCCATCTGTTTGGCATGAATGTGTCGCGGGTGGCGGTGAAGCAGGGCGCCTATTTGCGCAGCTATATTTATACCTTTATCGAACTGATGACGCCGACCTTAAACCGCAAGCTGATTGATCAGGTGATGCAGGGTGGCAAGGATACCTACGATCTATGAGTATGCAGCCGCTGTCGGATTGGCCGCAAGAAGAGCGCCGCCAGATACGCGGCATACTGACTGATATCGACGACACTCTGACGAAGCACGGTAGCCTGAGTGCGTCGGTGCTTGATGCGATACAAAGAGCGCGGCAGACTGGTTTGAAGGTGATTGCCGTGACTGGCAGACCGACTTACTGGACCTTGCCTTTGCTGCGCTTATGCAGTTTTGATGCGGTTATTGCTGAAAATGGTGCCAGTGCATTTTGGCGGGACTCGCAAGGGCGTGTGCAGTCAATGTTTTATGCGGATGAAATAATTCGGCAGCAGCATCGCCAGCAATTACAGGCATTTGCCAGCGTGATGACGGCGCACTTTCCGCATGTGCAGCTTGCCGATGATGCAGCGATGCGGGTCGGCGATCTGGCATTTGATATCGGTGAGCACATTGCGCCATTATCAGCCGCAGAATTGCAACAAGTCGGGGATCTGATACGCAGTAGCGGATTTTTTGCGACGACCAGTAGTATTCATGCTCACGCGTCGCTTGCGAGTTTTTCGAAACAGAGTATGAGTCAGCGCGTATTGCATGAGGTATTCGGCATCGCAGACGAGGCGGCGCGGCAGACGTATGTTTTTATCGGCGATTCTGCCAATGATGCGAGCATGTTTGCGCATTACCCTTACTCAGTCGGCGTGGCAAATATACGCTTGTCTCTGGACCGCTTTGACACTCATCCCCGCTATGTCTGCCAGGAGAGTCATGGTGCCGGATTTGTAGAATTAGTGGATGCGCTGATCGCGTCATCCTGATTGAAAACGCGGTAAATCAACGTTACCGTGATAGTGAAAAGAAAGAACCCTATGCGCGACTACTACGCTCAACGAGCAAAGACCTACGACAGTATTTATGCCAGACCAGAGCGCCAGGAAGACCTGGAAGAATTAAGCGAACGTATCGGTGAAGTTCTGGCTGGCCACACTGTATTGGAAATCGCCTGTGGCACGGGATACTGGACTGAACGTTTTGCAGAAGATGCACAGTCAGTTTTAGCCACCGATATCAATCAAATTATGCTGGATATGGCGAGCGCTAAACAGATCGCACCCGGTAAAGTACGCTTTGCGATTGCCGACGCGTTTGATCTGCCTAAAGGCGATTACAGCGCTTGTTTTGGCGGTTTCTGGTGGTCGCATGTTAAAAAAGAAGAGCAGGCTGACTTTCTCAAAAAACTTCAGTCACGCGTCGGTAAAGACTGTGTGCTGGTATTGATCGATAACAATTATGTCGAAGGCAGCAGCCTGCCAGTTGCCCGGACGGACAGCGAGGGTAATACCTATCAGCAGCGCCTGCAGGAAGATGGCACCCGCGTCGATATCGTGAAAAATTTTCCAACCGATAGTTTTATGCGTAAAAAATTCGCTGCCTTTGCACGCGATATCCGCATACATAGAAATGACCATTTCTGGATGCTGACTTGCGTGCTGCGCTGATTGTTTCTTTGATTGTTTCGCTTATTCTCGACAGGTAACCCAGTCATGGGGTGACTTAGCGGATTTCCTCTAAATTCTGGATTACAGCGATGCAGCATGATAAATTGCGCGTGGTTTTTATTATTCGGTGATAAAGTGAGATGATTCATGGATTTACAAGAATGCACAGCAGCAATACGCGCTAAGGTTGGTGATGATAGCGGCCTCAATGCATTATTGAAATTTGATTGCGGTAGCGATGGCGTGGTGTTCGTCAATGCACTGGAAGTGCCGAATACCGTGAGCAATGACAATCTGGACGCTGGTTGTACCGTTACTTTGGCATTGGCGGATCTGAGCGCTCTCTTGTCCGGTGAGTTGAATCCGGTGAACGGTTTTATGATGGGTAAGCTCAAGGTTGCGGGTGACATGAGCGTGGCAATGCGCTTGCAAAAAGTCGTCTGAGCTAGAGTCGGGGTCAGAGTCAGCCTAGTTGATGGTTTCTGACTTGCAGGGTTTTTAAAACAAAACACGCAGTATTGATGCGCCTTCCAGCATGAAAGCGACTGGAGTTCCGCATGAATGCTGCGTGTTTTTTTTTAGACGTTCCCTTTAGTAGTTTTCTTTAATTGTTCTCTTTGAGGCTTATTTTTTTAAAATCAGGTTCGGTGAATCCAGTCGCTCACACTAAGGACACGGCACCCAGAGCCAGTGCTGAGCTGCCGTCGGGATACAGTGCGTCGTAGCAGCGGGTGCAGCAGTCGCAGAATAGGTGCGCGCGTTTGACGTGCCGGAACCGTAAAATTAATTGCAGCGGAACGCCACTGCAATGCGGGCAGATTTCACGCATTTTTCCAGATGACTGCGCATCCTCAGACAGATATCCCCGCTCTAGCATGACGCCATCAATCACGTCTCTGGGGTCGAGTTCCATAAGGGTGAACTGCGGCGCTCTTGTTTCACGGCGTTCGCTATAGGTTAAGTCATTTTCATAGTAGCTTGATGAGGTTGCACTAATCATTTTTTACTCCTTTGCCAACGAGATTGCGAATCCACTGCTAAGCTATTGCGCTAGCAAATGATTCTGGTGGACTTTTAATCTAGTCAAAACTTTGACATAACTCAAGCCCGGTAACAATAAGTCTGCGACAGATCAAAATTCCTGGTGAGTGTTTGCATTTGCTGCGGTGCGGTGCGGTATTGGTATGCCATTGACGTAATCAGGTGGCGATTGCCGCTAGCGATGGATCAGTTTAAGACTGAAAATGAAGAGTGAAAAAATGAGATGGATAAAGCAGACGTAATCTTTCAGGTGACTTTAGTCAGACAGGGCTGGTCGTTCCCGGCGACGGCTGATGTAACCGTACTGCAGGCGGCACAACTGGCAGGCTTTCAACTGCCGGCGTCGTGCCGGAACGGTACGTGCAGAACCTGCTTGTGTCAGATGGAGAGTGGTGTGGTTGACTATATCGTCGATTGGCCGGGTTTATCTTTTGATGAAAAAGCCGAGGGGGTGATTTTGCCCTGTGTGTCGCAGGCCCGCTCGGATCTGTTGCTCGATTTGCCCTTTGTCACTGACGAACGCATTGCCTAACCTGGTTGCTCTGCTTGTCCCAGCAGGCGCTGGGTGCGTTGGCTACCGGATGAGGAATGCCATCGTCGTCAATTTTCCCTAGTACCGTATCCCAAGCTTGTACGCCTTGACGGTTCACGTGCAGGCGGATGACCCAGCCCTTGGTCTGCGCGTCATTATCCAGCGCATCAATCATAAAATTGCCAATGCTGTAAATGATGGGCTTGCCCTGATAATGTTCGACATCCTGGATGACATGCGGATGACCGCCGATCACGGCATCGGCACCGGCATCAATCATGATGCGCGCTAGGCTACGTTGCCTTTCGCCTGCGCTGAGTTCATTTTCCCAGCCCCAATGCATGAACGGAATGACGAGGTCTGCCTTGTACACGCTGCGAGCCTGGCGAATATCGTCAACGACTTGTTCGTTTTCGCTCCAGGCGATCCCTGCGGCATGCACATCTGCTTCAAAACTCCGTGGCATGAATTCGTTATAGGCGAGCAGCGCGATGCGCAGTCCTTTTCGTTCGATGATGAGCGGCGTGTGGGTTTCGCGTAAATTTTTCCCGCCACCAAAGTGCGGTATCTTTTGCTGATCAAGTAAGCCCAGCATCTCGGTGAACGCGTTACGGCCAAAATCGCCGGAATGGTTATTCGCGATCCCGACGGCATCGAAATGGCGTTTAAGGATAGTCAGGGTACGAGGGTGCGCACGGAAGGTGAAATTTTTATCTGCGGCATCACCGCTCGTTGCCACTACACATTCGAGATTGCCGATGCGGATGTCGGCATCTTTCAGAATCGTGGCGAATGCGGCAAAGGGATCCTTGCCTTGCCCAATCGCCTGACCCGGTTTGCCATCTAGGACGATATCTCCAGCGAATAAAATGCTGACGGTGTCCTCTTTGCTTGCCTGGATCGTGGCTGTCTGGTCGGCTGCGGTAGCCGGTAAGGCGGTACATAAGCAAGCGCACAGGAAGGCGCATAGAGTTGCGAGTGTCAGTGTCATCGAAATTCTGCGCATCATGGCTGTACCTCTTGCAAGGTGCAGAAATACTGTAATTCTCTTTCCACATCACCCGCATATAGCGAGTTTTTTGGTGTCAACTGAACGGGTATTTTTGAAAGTGTAAAGGGCGGATAGTAAGTCGCCTGATGGATGGGCATATCTTTATGACGTGTTTGAAAGTAGGCGTATAGCTTGATGTAGTCGATGGTTTTTTCTTTGGCAATCATCACCGCTTTAAATAAAAAACGACCACCAATATCAACCGGCACAATGGCATACGGGTCTGTGGTCAGGCTGGTCTCGATGATCTGCGTGCTGCCGGCGTATGTGACATGGCAGCGTAACAGTGGCTTGGCATAGGCGTTGCCAGCACTCAATACCGTCAATGTGAGCAGTGTTGCGGCGACTAAGGCGGCTTGCGTTGAACTGATCTGCTGAAAAATAAGTAAAAAGGTATTTTTTCTACGCCTACATCTACTAATAGGATGCGCGGTTGCTGGCTGCGTCATTGTGGTGATCTGTTAAAGTGGATGGTGAGTGCAATCAATGCCCTGAGAGATGCTGGCGGTCTAAATAGTTACTTGTTTTAGACTATTCATCTGGCAAGGCGTTGGCTAGCTTATATTTTTTTGTGTAGCTCGTCATGTGTTGTAAAAAAACTGTTGCTATCGGCGATAGTCGTTTGCCACGTGGGTGAATAACCCACCAGTTTGAATGAATCGGAAAATGCTTCACTGCCAGCACTTTCAGCCCTTCTTCCTCGGGATGCCGTGTCAACGCGTGTGTGGAAATAACTGCCAGTCCCAATCCGCCGGCAACGGATTGTTTAATTGCTTCATTGCTTCCTAATTCAAGGCGTACCTTAGGATGAAACCCAAGCTGAGCGAAGTGGGCATCGCAGGCCAGGCGCGTGCCTGATCCTGACTCTCTCAGGATAAATAATTCCTTCGACAAGTCCGTCAAATTGAGTAATTTCTTTTTTGCGAGTGGATGCGCAATTGGCGCGATGAGCACCAAAGGGTTTTGTAAAAAAGCATGTTGTACTAGGTCAATATCGCCAGGCGGCATCGACATGATGTAGAGGTCGTCGGCATTTTGCCGCAATCGTTGCACCACACCGTCTCTGTTCAATACTTCAAACGCAATATCAATATCAGGGAATTGTTGGCAAAAATCTCCCAAGATGCGAGGGACAAAGTATTTGGCGGTGCTTGCGATGGCGACGCGCAATCTGCCTTTGGTGTGACCAAGCAAGCCAGCGACAGTTTGCTCAAAATTACTCCACTCTTGTTCCATATTACGTGCCGTTTCAGCCAGAGCTTCACCGGCTTCAGTCAGATGCAGGCGCTTGCCTATCTGTTCGTAGAGCGGTAAGCCAATGGCGTCCGATAACTCTTTCATTTGCATGGACACGGTTGGCTGGGTGATATGGCAGGCTCGGGCAGCCGCTGTGATGCTGCCATGTTCTGCAATGGCGAGAAAGACTTTGAGTTGTCTGAAACTTGCGTTCATAGGTTTTTATCGATGGTATGTATTGTTATTATTGATTTTACTTGATGTGTGGCAGGAATTTACAATTCGCCGAGATCATTTTTTGAGGACGATATGCAAAATTTTTTAGACCCTGCGATTTTATTTTTTGTGTTTGGCCTGCTGGCGGGGTTGGTGAAATCCAATCTGGAGATTCCACCAGCGATTTCCCGCTTTTTATCCTTGTATTTGTTGATGGCATTGGGATTGAAGGGCGGTTTTGCGCTGGCGGAGTCGGGCTTTAATAGCAGTGTTGCCACTAGTCTTGCTTGCGCCGTCTTGCTGGCCATCTTGATTCCGATCGTTGGTTATCAGATCTTGCGGCGATTTTTGTCGGGTTTTGATGCTGCGGCAATTGCGGCAACTTATGGCTCTGTGAGCGCGGTCACTTTCATTACCACGACACAATTTTTGGAGAGCCATCAGATTGCCTATGGCGGGCACATGGCCGCAGCGATGGCGCTGATGGAGTCGCCAGCAATCGTCATCGCGGTACTGCTCGCGAACCGCGTGCGACATTCTTTATCTGATCAAAGTAATTCATTGGTACCGAATCAGCCGCCGCGCATTGCCAGTTCTCAGGTTTCTCTCAGCAAACTGCTGCATGAATCGGTGACTGACGGCGCACAAATGCTGCTGATGGGCGCATTAGTGATCGGCATGTTGACAGGAGCGTCTGGTAAAGCCGTGATGCATGTGTTTTCCGTCGATTTATTTAAAGGCATGCTGGCTTTCTTTCTACTGGATATGGGCTTGCTGGCGGCGCGTAATATCGGTGCATTGAAGAACAGTTCAATCGGTTTGCTACTCTATGCCGTTGTTGCGCCAGTGCTGCATGCCGGTGTGGCATTGCTGCTGAGTATCTTATGTGGACTAACTCCTGGAGACGCTAGTCTGCTGATGTTGTTGGCTGCCAGTGCGTCGTACATCGCCGTACCTGCCGCATTGCGTATTGCGATTCCGGAGGCGAATCCTTCGCTGTATATCGGTCTATCGCTGGGTTTGACGTTTCCAGTCAATATTCTGGTTGGAATTCCGCTGTATTCACATATTGCGCAGCGTGTTTTAGGGTAGTTAATAAGTTACCAGGTGGATGAATGTGCTAGGGATTGAGGATGCTGCAGTATCGGCCGAGTATCCTCGTTTCATTGCCGCACAGACTTGTGACAGTAAAGAGGAAACTTTACAAAGCAATTGCTTGCTTAGTAGAATGAGGAGCGCGATTTGGCGCACTTTTTAGAGTTTTCATCGATCACACTTGGTATCTCTCGCTATGACACATCACATCATCGATAATCCAGAGTTTCAGTTCATGTTGCGCACGGTGATGGAGGAGAAAATTCCATTTTGCCAATTATTAGGGATCAAACTTGGCGAATTTGATCCTGAGAACCCAATGATTCATTTTGATATGCGCGAAGAGTTGTTGGGGAATTTTGCGCAAGGCATGCTACATGGAGGCGTGATTGCCTCGGTACTTGATAGTGTTGCGGGCTTCGCTATTCTGTTGAAAATGGCGAAGCAGAGCCCGAAAGACGATCCGCTCTCGCAATTAAAAGAGTTTGGCAACATGAGCACCATCGATTTGCGGATTGACTACTTGCAACCTGGTAAGGGCAAGCGTTTTACCGCGACGGCTGAAGTCACACGCTTAGGTAAACGGGTGGCGAATGTCCTCATGGATTTGCGCAATGAGCAGGGCGAACGTATTGCAACTGGTGCAGCGGCGTTTGTGTTGCACGGGCGAGCATAAAAGTAGACGTTCGTGCGTATTGATACGCGGCACTTATAATTCAGGCTCTTTTACATGGCAGCCCACCAACTGAACCACTGAATTACTATGGCT
This sequence comes from Undibacterium sp. Xuan67W, assembly GCF_049340165.1. Lineage (NCBI taxonomy): Bacteria > Pseudomonadati > Pseudomonadota > Betaproteobacteria > Burkholderiales > Oxalobacteraceae > Undibacterium > Undibacterium sp. Xuan67W. Next base: position 11,292 of record NZ_JBMPPN010000017.1, on the reverse strand, counting down.
AAACTTCGTCCGCTGGCAACTGTCCTTGATGAGGAGCGAAATCGTCGTGCAGATCTGGTGCGAGTGTCGGCGCGACTCTTCCGTGAAAAAGGTTATGACGCGACGACCGTACGCGATATCGCCAGTGCAGTGGGTATGCGCTCCGGCAGCCCCTTTTATCACTTCAAGAGTAAGCAGGAAATACTCGCCGCTGTAATGGAGGAGGGGCTTGTCGCCGGTCTTGATGAGGCAGAAGGTATCGTCGCCAGCCAACTACCAGCCTTGGATAAGTTTAAGAAACTCCTGCGGGCGCATCTTGAGACTGTCTTGGGTGAGGGGCACGATTTTATCCCCGTGTTGCTGTACGACTGGCATGCACTGAGTCCGGATTTGCAGGAGAAAATTATCGATCTCAAGGATCGTTATGACAGGCTTTGGCAAGCCGCGATTTCAGAACTAAAGCAGGTTGGCTTGATCAGGTCTGATAGCAAGATTGTCCGCTTGTTGCTGTTAGGCGCGATCAATTACAGCGTGCAATGGTATAAGCCGGGCAAGGAACTCGACCTTGATCAGTTGGCAGAGCAAATCATGGATTTTTTTCTGACAGGTGAGGCAGCATCCCAGTAGCTGAGTTACCAACATGAGACGGCTCGGTGACCCCAGTAAAATCAGCGATTTGAGCGCACAAAATGAGACGAAATACACAAGATTTCTTTTTATTTTACTTTGTAAGGTATTTATGCGTATAATCGAACAATCGTTGAGATTCTAGGTGGTAGTGCAGTATCAGTCTGTCATTTCTTCTTGGTTGAAACGATCTATCGGGCATTTGCCCACATTAACTGAAATAGGAAATAGTAATGGCAACAGGTATTGTTAAATGGTTCAATGATTCTAAAGGTTTTGGTTTCATTACTCCAGATGAAGGCGGCGAAGATTTGTTTGCTCACTTCTCTGCAATCGTATCCTCCGGCTTCAAATCTTTGAAAGAAAACCAACGCGTTTCTTTCGACGTAACAACTGGCCCAAAAGGCAAACAAGCTTCTAACATTCAAGCGATCTAATTTTCATATTGAGACGCAGAATGTGACTTGTTTAAGTTGCTAAGTAAAAATCCCCGACATGTCGGGGATTTTTTTTGTCTCAATTTTTGTGTTCTTCTGGTTTCGAATGCGATTGAATCCGTATATGATGGAAAAGTCAGCAATAGAAATGTTGTTTGAAGACTGTTAAATATTGTCGTATCTCAATATTTTGTGCTGCGCATTAAGTATTCTTCTCCAAAGACCATTTAAAACGAATAACGAGGGACATTCTATGTTCGACTTAACGATCAGATTGCGGTTGATTGGGACAATGGGCTTTATGGCCGTTATGCTCACAATTGGTGGATTGATGGGCATCTACGGTGTTCGTAATAGCAATGCGGTGATTCAGGAAATTTTCACTAATCAGCTCCCTTCAGTTGAAAGTTTAGGGCAGTCCAGAGTCTTTTTGTTGCGCGCACGCACTGCCCTTGATCGAGCAATTGCGCACCCCGAGTTTCCTGATACTGCCGATACAATTAAGAGAGCAGAAGACTTTGTAGCAAAGTCTGATGATCAGTGGAAGAAATACCTCTCCTTGCCTCAGGACGCAGATGAAAAAAAATTATCAGATGAAGTTGCGGCTACTAGGGATCAATTTTATAAAGAAGCCTTTTTACCGATGGTTTCTGCAATTAAAGCTGGCAACAAGGATGAGGCTGATAAATTAAATATGACGGTGGTTCCAAAGCTTTACTCTACTTATTCTGATAAAGTATCAACGATTAGCGAGTTCCAGTTTACATCGGCTTCTGCGGAATTGAATAGAAGTAATAGTGAATTTAAAACATTTGTCTGGGTCGATATTTTAGGTGTCATAGCGGGATTGTCAGCCGTATTTGCCTCTGCGTTTTTCTTGTTGCGGGCAATTTCTAATCCGCTCAAGGCAGTACTTCATCAATTTGATTCTATTGGTAATGGTGACCTGACGAACCAGATAAAACCGAAATCTAACGACGAAATGGGACAGTTGCTATCCGGCCTTGAAAACATGCGCCAAAGCTTGGTGCAGACGGTTACTGTAGTACGCCAGGGCAGCTCGTCAATCGCCTTATCTTCGGACGAAATTGCAACAGGCAACATGGATCTGTCCTCCCGTACGGAACAGCAAGCAGCCAGTCTGGAAGAGACAGCGTCGTCAATGGAAGAATTAACATCGACAGTACAGCAAAATGCCGATAATGCGCGTCAAGCCAATACGCTAGCGGTTGCTGCGTCTGAGGTCGCAACAAGGGGCGGGCAAGTGGTTGGCGATGTTGTTCATACGATGTCGTCGATTAAAGAAAGCTCTAAAAAAATTGTCGATATTATTGCCGTCATTGATGGCATCGCGTTCCAGACAAATATTCTGGCGCTGAATGCTGCAGTAGAGGCGGCACGTGCAGGTGAGCAGGGTCGTGGTTTTGCAGTTGTTGCATCGGAAGTGCGTAATCTCGCACAACGTTCTGCCAGTGCTGCAAAAGAAATCAAAACCCTGATCGGTGATTCCGTTGATAAGGTTGAGGTTGGTACACGGCTGGTCGATGATGCCGGTAAAACGATGGACGAAATCGTTACCTCGATTCAAAGTGTGGCGGACATCATGGCTGAAATTACCGCTGCAAGCGCCGAGCAAAGCGATGGTATTTCGCAGGTTAATCAAGCGATTACCAAAATGGATGAAGCGACCCAGCAAAATGCGGCACTAGTAGAGCAGGCCGCTGCCGCTGCCGGTAGTATGCAGGATCAGGCACGTCAGTTGAATCAGGCGGTAAGTATCTTTAAAGTGACAGCCAGTGACACGGGTTCCCATGCCGGAAATAACGCGCCAGCGATGCACGCGATTTCATCTCCGAAGCCAGCCAGCAAGACGATCAAGAAAACTGGTACTAAACCAGCGGTTAAATCTATTACTAATAAACCTGCGTCAACGTCATCTTCAGCGGCCTCAGCTGCTTCAGCCAAAAAAGCCACGGGCGGCGCATCGGAAGATGACTGGGAAGAGTTCTGATTTGTCTCAGCTGGAGAAAAAGCGATGAATCAATTCATCGCTTTTTTTATATGCTCACGAATATGCTCACGATTTTCTGCAGATCAGGATTTATGCCAGTAGTTGGGTTTGCTGTAGGCGTGACGTAAAAAATCAACGAAGGCACGTATTCTCAGGGGCAGGTGACGGCGCTGTGCAAAAATTGCGTAAATATCGTTACCTGGCGCCGTAAAGTCATCAAGCACCGTCACCAGTTTACCCGATTCGATTTCTGTACCGACTTCCCACATGGATCGCCACGCCAGGCCTTTGCCTGCGATTGCCCAGTCATGTAAGACCTCGCCGTCATTGCAGACCATATTACCTTCGACTTTGAGGACGACATTTTTACCATTCTGGCGAAAAGTCCAGCCGCGCTGACTGCCATCACTGCTAAATGCTAGGCAATTATGATTGCTTAATTCATCCAGCGTAAATGGGGTGCCATGACGTTTGATATAAGCAGGAGAGGCAACAACTACGCGCTTGTTATCCGCCAGTTTGACACCGATCAGATTGGAGTCCGTCAGCGAAGCAATGCGAATAGCGACATCGACGCCTTCGCCAATGAGGTCTACGACGCGGTCGTTTAAGCTGAGCGTGAGTTTGACATCCCTATGCTCGCTTAAAAACGACGGTACCAGTGGTGCCACGTGTTGCCGGCCAAAGCCTGCCGGTGCCGAGATGGTTAACTGACCGCTAGCGCGTGCGCTGCGTTCCGATACCGAGGTTTCCGCTTCTTCCAGTTCGGCGAGAATACGCTGGCAGTCTTCCAGAAACGCGGCACCTTCGTTGGTGAGCGCAATTTTGCGCGTGGTTCTTTGCAATAATTTCACGCCTAAGCGTTCTTCCAGCGCATCTAGACGACGGCCTATCATGGCGGGGGCAACGCCTTCTGCGCGAGCCGCAGCAGACAGGCTCCCTCTCGCAGCAACCTCGGCAAAAGTAGAAATTTGTTTGAATTGGTCCATGTCGGTGTCGTAAGTAAAGTCCAGAAAAACAGCACTACATTTGACAAATATAAATGATTTTAGTCAGATATGTGATTCAGCTTTAACTAAAACGCAAAGATAAAGTGATAAAACGTCGTATTTATAATAATTTTTACTGAATATACTGCGTATTACTAGATTAATGTTTCTTTTATCGGCAGCGGAATTTTCAATTTTCTAAAAAAATCCTCACATTTTGATTGTGTCGTTCATGTCCATTCAGGCAATTGCTTTTGATGCTTACGGTACGCTGTTTGATGTGTACTCGATAAGTGAACTGGGAGAAAAATTTTTCCCGGGTAATGGCATTGCGCTTGCTGCGTTATGGCGTGATAAGCAAATCGAATATACACGCTTACGCACTATGTGCAGCATGTACAAACCGTTTTGGGAAGTCACTCAGGATGCACTGATTTATTCTTGTAATTCGCTGGGATTGCCATTGAGTCTGGATGCACAAAATGCTTTGATGGGACAATATGCGCGCTTACAGGCGTTTCCGGAAAACCTCTCTGTGCTGAAGCTATTGCGTGATCAAGGGTTGAAGCTGGCAATACTCTCGAACGGCAACCAGCATATGTTGCAATCCGCGGTCGATGCCGCTGATATGCAAGGTCTTTTTCATCACCTGTTATCGGTTGATGTAGTAAAAAAATTCAAGACGGCTCCCGAGGTTTATCAGATGGCGCCAGATATGTTCGGCCTACCCGCCAAGAATATTTTATTTGTGTCGAGTAATTGCTGGGATGCGTGTTGCGCCACCTGGTTTGGCTACACCACTTTTTGGGTGAACCGGAATGATGCGCCATTGGAGGAGTTAGGTGTGGCGCCCAACGGTGAGGGCAAATCGCTCACTGATGTCCTATCGTTTTTAAGTGCACAGGATTAGTTTTAATAGTAGGTTTTATATTTTTTATTTTCATAGCGGAGAATCTCATGACACACATCACTTTGCCTGCAGGCATGCAAATTACTGGTGAAATTAAGCCAGGCTTTGAACAAATTCTGACTCCGGAAGCACTCGAATTAGTCGCAAAGTTAAGTCGCGCTTTTGAGCCTCGTCGTCAGGAGTTGCTGGCGGCGCGCGTGGCTCGTGCAGCACGTCTGGACGCAGGCGAGTTGCCAGACTTTTTGCCAGAGACGAAACACATACGCGAAGGTGATTGGAAAATCGCGCCAATTCCAAAAGCACTGGAATGTCGTCGCGTCGAGATCACAGGTCCGGTAGAGCGCAAGATGGTAATCAACGCACTGAATTCGGGCGCTGATAGCTACATGACTGACTTCGAAGATTCCAATACACCAAACTGGGATAACCAATTAACAGGCCAATTGAATATGCGCGATGCAGTTCGCCGCACAATCAGCCTGGAGCAAAACGGTAAAAGCTATAAGCTGAACGATACCATCGCCACTCTGGTCGTGCGTCCGCGTGGCTGGCATCTCGATGAGAAACATGTATTGGTTGACGGTAAGCGTATCTCCGGAGGTATTTTCGATTTCGCCCTGTTCTTATTCCATAACGCCAAAGAACAACTGGCACGCGGTGCCGGTCCTTATTTCTATTTGCCAAAGATGGAGTCCCATCTGGAAGCACGTCTGTGGAATGACATTTTCGTTATGGCACAAAATGAAATTGGTTTGCCACAAGGTACTGTCAAAGCAACGGTGCTGATCGAAACCATAGTCGCGGCTTTTGAAATGGATGAGATTCTTTATGAATTGCGTGAGCATAGCTCGGGCTTGAATGCTGGTCGCTGGGATTATATTTTTTCTTGCATCAAAAAATTCAAGAACGACAAAGACTTCTGTCTGGCTGACCGCGCCAAAGTGACGATGACAGCACCGTTCATGCGTTCGTATGCCTTGCTGTTGTTGAAAACCTGCCACAGGCGTAATGCGCCGGCAATCGGCGGTATGGCCGCCTTGATTCCGATTAAAAACGATCCAGAGAAAAATGACATCGCCATGGGTGGCGTACGCAATGATAAAGCCCGTGACGCCACCGACGGTTACGATGGCGGCTGGGTTGCTCATCCCGGTCTGGTCGAGCTGGCAATGACAGAATTCAAAAAAGTGTTGGGTGATGCGCCGAATCAAATCAGCAAACAACGCCCTGATATCGACGTGACGGCAAAAGATTTACTGAACTTCCAGCCAGAAACACCGATCACTGAAGCTGGCCTGCGTTACAACATCAACGTCGGCATTCATTATCTGGGTGCCTGGTTAGCGGGTAACGGTTGCGTACCGATTCACAATTTGATGGAAGACGCTGCGACTGCTGAAATCAGCCGCTCACAGGTCTGGCAGTGGATACGTTCCAGCAAAGGTTTGCTGGAAGATGGAACTAAAATCACTGCGGATTTGGTGCGCTCCATGATCCCACAGGAACTGGCCAAGGTAAAAGAACTGGTTGGTGCCGGAGCGACATATGATCGTGCTGCGGTGATTTTTGAAGAGATGTCGACTTCGGATTCTTTTGCTGAATTTCTGACTTTGCCTTTGTATGAAGAAATCTAGTCCATTATCGACGCAGTTCCAATGAATCAGATAGGTATCATCTAAAAAAAGCGATCTCCGGATCGCTTTTTTTATGGTTTTTTTCTTATGAATTGGCTGCGCCGACTTTTTGGATAATAGAATTTTATAAATATGTTTAAATAATTCAATTCCTTTAACGATCCTCACATATTTTAACAATATGGCAATATCTATTTGTTATATTAATGCACATCGATACGATCGTATCGTAAAAATGAACAAATCTTTTTACAGGAAAGTGAGTAAGCAAATGAAACAATACGGCGCTGAATTTTTTGGAACTTTTTGGTTGGTCCTAGGTGGTTGCGGCAGTGCAGTACTGGCAGCGGCTTTTCCTGGAGTGGGCATAGGATTACATGGCGTTTCCCTCGCATTCGGTTTGACCGTGCTTACCATGGCGTATGCGATAGGACATATTTCCGGGTGCCATCTGAATCCTGCGGTATCCATCGGCTTGTGGGTTGGTGGACGTTTTCCTGCAAATAAATTGTTGCCTTATATCGTGGCACAAGTCTTGGGTGGCATTGTGGCAGGCGGTGTGTTGTTCTTGATCGCGAGTGGCAAACCTGGCTTTGATGTGGCAGCAGGTTTCGCTTCGAACGGCTTTGCTGAGCATTCCCCAGGCGGTTATTCTTTGCAGGCAGCATGGCTGACTGAGGCGGTGATGACGATGTTTTTCCTGGTGATTATTCTTGGCTCTACTGACGCGCGGGCGCCGAAGGGCTTCGCGCCGATTGCGATTGGTCTGGGACTGACCCTGATTCATCTGATCAGCATTCCGGTCACGAATACATCGGTCAATCCGGCTCGTAGTACTGGCGTCGCTCTGTATGTCGGTGGCTGGGCGGTGCAGCAATTATGGTTGTTCTGGGTTGCACCGATTGCCGGTGCCGTGATCGGTGCATTCACTTATAAAATGATTGCTGGCGACGGTAAATAAACTGGGTGTAGCCACGCCTGGATAATCGCCTCTCAGGCGAGATGAATGTTGTTTCCATGCCATTTCAATGGCTACTTCAACGCCATTTTGACGGGGTTGAGATAATTTTAGCGTTGAGCGATGTTTGAGGACGTAAGAATAGCTGAAGATTTATTTTTGCCGCACTGCGGTAGCAAATAATTGCATGCTATTCTTGCGTCTTCTTTTATTTGGGACTGACGCGCGCCAACTGAATTACCGCCTCTCTGCGTGTTATTTGCTCTATTTGTACGGTCTTTGTACAGCCTTCGTCGGAGCGTCTAGGTAATATAACGTTGCGTAAGTCCCATCATTGCCCAATTATTTTATGCCCGCTACTCTCATTACTGCAAACGACGCAATTGCCGCTACCGAACTCTGGCTGGAAAAAGCGGTGATCGGGCTGAACTTGTGTCCATTCGCCAAAGCTGTTCAGGTGAAACAACAAATCCGGTTTGTTTTCAGTGAGGCAAAAACGCCTGATGAGCTGTTGCAAGATGTCGTCAAAGAATTAGAGTTGTTAGCGGAAGCTAATCCGGAGAAAATCGAAACCAGTATTTTGATCCATCCTTATGTATTGACGGACTTTCTGGACTATAACGATTTTCTTGATGTTGCTGACGCCGCATTACAAGAGCTGGATCTTGATGGCATCTTGCAGATAGCCAGCTTCCACCCGGATTATCAATTCGCAGGAACCGAGCCTGACGATATTGATAATTTCACCAACCGTTCGCCTTATCCTTGCCTGCATCTGATCCGTGAAGAGAGTATCGACAGGGCGGTCGCGGCCTTTCCCGACGCTGATATGATTTACGAAAAAAACATACAAACCATGCGTGATCTGGGTCTGGACGGGTGGCGAAAATTGTTTCCGTCAACGCGTAAAAAATAGAAATCAGAGCGCATACAAAATGGCGTCAGCAAAAATTGCTGTTGCCATTGCGTCTGACTGCGATGAGAAGATGACATGTCACCTTATTTCGTTTAACTGAGGCAGTTTTGGGTGAGCGTTTCAGTCACTCATAGGCAGATGAAAAAAGCCCGTAGATTTTTTGCTGCATTGATAAAAAAATGAAGGAAACTTGCAATCATTTTTTTATATCCTTATGCAAATAAGTAATTTACTCACTTCCATTTGCTTTTATTTTAAACACGTCCGTGCTTAATTTTGAGAGCGCTGTATTTTTATATACTGAGTAGGTGTATCTGATATTTTTTTGTACGGCACCCTACATGTGTGCGGATTTTAGGGTGTACATCAGCATACTCCCCTTATTTTAAGAATTTTTTTGATTAAGAGCGAGGTGGTAGTTTGCGCTTAATCTGCCAATGATGCCATTAAGCTGGCAATTTCATGATCAAACTGTTCAGATTTTTGTCAGTGATTTCGAAATAGAAGAATTTTTCATCCAATAACTGCTTAAAAAATAGGCAGTGTTGACTTGTTATTTTGCGTAGCAGCATGTAGAGTAAAGGGTTGATTTTCCGCATTTTTTACCCTTTAGGTTTTCTACAGCTATGGCTCTAATCGTCCACAAATACGGCGGCACTTCGATGGGTTCAACTGAACGTATCAAGAACGTCGCCAAGCGCGTTGCCAAATGGCATGATGCAGGTCACCAGATCGTTGTGGTGCCGTCTGCGATGTCTGGCGAAACTAATCGCATCATCGGTCTGGCCAAAGAAATTATGGCGCAGCCTGATCCTCGCGAACTTGACATGATTGCATCGACCGGTGAGCAGGTATCCGTTGGTTTGCTCTCGATGGCATTGCAGGCCATCGGCAAGCAAGCCGTGTCTTATGCCGGCTGGCAGGTTGCGATCAAAACGGATTCAGCCCATACCAAAGCTCGGATTGCATCGATTGACGATACAAAAGTTCGCGCCGATCTTGATGCGGGCAAGATCGTGATCATTACAGGCTTTCAAGGGGTCGATGATCTTGGCAATATTACGACGCTGGGTCGTGGTGGCTCTGATACGTCGGCGGTCGCTGTTGCTGCTGCGCTGAAGGCGCAAGAATGCCTGATTTATACCGACGTTGACGGTGTATATACGACAGATCCGCGCGTGGTGTCAGATGCCCGCCGCCTGAACACTGTTACGTTTGAAGAAATGCTGGAAATGGCATCGCTGGGATCTAAAGTCTTGCAGATCCGGTCCGTCGAATTTGCCGGTAACTACCGCATGCCTACGCGTGTTTTGTCTTCGTTGACAGATCCACTAATTCCGCTGGAAGAAGAAATGAATTCCGGCACTCTGATTTCGTTTGAGGAAGATACACATATGGAACAAGCCACCATCACAGGCATCGCGTTTAACCGTGATGAAGCAAAGATCACCGTTTTCGGCGTGCCGGACAAGCCAGGCATTGCTTATCAAATTCTCGGTCCGATCGCTGACGCGAATATCGAAGTTGATATGATTATCCAGAATCAATCAGTCGAAGGTAAGACGGACTTTACCTTCACTGTGCCACGCGGCGAATACACGAAAGCCATGGAAGTGCTCGAAGGTAGCGTCAAAGCACACATCGGCGCTGGCAGCATCATTGGTGACCCAAAAGTCTCCAAAGTCTCTGTGGTGGGTGTCGGTATGCGAAGCCATGTCGGTATCGCTTCGCAAATGTTCCGCACCTTGTCGGAAGAGGGCATCAATATCCAGATGATTTCGACTTCCGAAATCAAAATCTCTGTCCTGATCGATGAGAAATACATGGAATTGGCAGTACGTTCTTTGCATAAAGCATTCGGTCTGGAATCTGCCTGAGAAAATTAACAGATTGTTCTGGCTTGGTTGTTGACCAATTCCAAACAAGCAGCTATTATCTCGGTCTCGATTGTGATTGAGTAATTAGTCGCAAACGTGTGGAGGCGTGGCCGAGTGGCCGAAGGCACTTCCCTGCTAAGGAAGCATATGGGCTTAAACCTGTATCGTGAGTTCGAATCTCACCGCCTCCGCCAAAGAATATGTGCCCGCTTAACGAGAGTTAAGCGGGCATTTTTCTTTTCAGGATCCGATCATGCTCGAATCGTGATTGGCTCTCCTTTGATTGGCGATACACTCTGGGTCTTACTTGTTACCTGCATAAAATAATGACTACTCTTGTCGCCATGACTGCCGATTTCTTTTCACGCTACCTCGCGCAGGCGATTGGTGGTTATGCAGCGCAGAATGTGGAATCCGGTCGTAGTGCTCCCGAGGAGGCGATGGCGCAATCTGAGCTTGAACATCATCGCCTGTTACCGCAAGGTCAGTCCACTCCGGACCACTATTTTTTTGAGATTCGAGACGATGATCGTGATAGCAACGATCGCAGCGGCAAAATCACGGTAGGTACTTTGTGGGTGGCTGTGATCGATAAGGGCGGTGTGCGCAGCGCCTATATCTACAATATCGAAATTGATCCGGCTCACAGGCGACAAGGACATGCGAAGCGGGCATTTGTCGCACTGGAGTCCTTTGTCGAAACACTTGGCTTGTCTACTATTGGTCTGCATGTCTTTGCTTTTAATCGCGGCGCACAAGCTCTTTATGAATCTCTCGGATATGTTGTCACCGGCCTGAATATGCAGAAAAAAATCAGACCTTCAGATCATCCGGTAATCCCCCCATTTTTAGCGCGAGCTATGAGTAGAGGCTATGCGGCAAGTGCGAGTTTCTGTTTCGGGGTGATGCCGCCGATGCCCGTGTTGGGCCGGTCGTGATTGTAAGTCCATAACC